>DASWAW010000346.1:0-7265 GCA_036390955.1 Arthrobacter sp. | reverse complement strand
GGCCCCCGCCCGCCAGGCCAGGGCCAGCCCGTCGGCTGTGGCGACGGAGGGGTTGCTGGTCCGGGCGTAGAGCCGGCCGGCACCGCCGGTGGCCAGGAGCACCGCGTCAGCGTCCAGCTGCCGGGCCTGCCCGCTGGCCAGGTAGGCGACGCCGGTGACCCGGGCGGCGTCCGCCGTCGGGCCCGGTTCCTGGTGGCCGGTGAGGAGCTCGGTGACGAAGGCCCCGGTCTCGACCCGCAGCCGGCCCTGGAGCGCGCGGTCCAAAACGGCGGCGACGAGGGCGCGGGCAATGCGGGCACCCGTCGCGTCCCCGCCGGCGTGCAGGATGCGGGCGGCGGAATGTGCCGCCTCCAGGCCGAGCGCCGGGCCTCCGCCGGGGCCGGCGTCGAAGTGCACACCGAACCGCTGCAGCCCTGCAATGTCCCGGACCGCCCCGGCGCACAGAACCCGCACGGCGTCGGGGTCGTTGAGCCCGGCGCCGGCGGCGAGCGTGTCGGCGATGTGGGCCGCGACGGAATCACCGGGAGCCGCGTCCCCCGGCGCCAGCACGGCCGAGACTCCGCCCTGGGCATAGAAAGTGTTGCTCTGCTCCAGGGTTCCCTTGCTCAGGAGCACCACCTCGCACGCCGGGCCGCCAGCCAGCACCGCGTCGGACGCCAGCAGCGCCGCGTACAGTCCCGCGATGCCGCTGCCCACCACCACCAGCCGCCTGGTCACGGCCGCGCCGCCAGCATCCGTTCGAGGGCAACCTTTGCCGGGGCCGCAACGGCGTCCTCCACCGTGATGCGGTTGACCACCTCGCCCCGGACCAGCGCTTCCAGGACCCAGGCGAGGTAGCCGGGGTGGATGCGGTACATCGTGGAGCAGGGGCAGATCACCGGGTCCAGGCAGAAGATGGTGTGCTGCGGGTTCTCCGCGGCCAGCCGGTTGACGAGGTTGATCTCGGTACCCACCGCGAAGGTGGTGGGTTCAGTCGCGGCGGCGATGGCCTTGCGGATGAAGTCCGTCGATCCGGCGGAGTCGGCCGCGTCCACCACCTCCATGGGGCATTCCGGGTGCACGATCACCTGCACGCCCGGGAACTCGGCGCGGGCCTTCTCGATCTGGCCGACGTTGAAGCGCTTGTGGACGGAGCAGAAGCCGTGCCACAGGATCACGCGGGAGTCCTCCAGCGCCTGCGCATCGTTGCCGCCGAGGTCCTTGCGCGGGTTCCACATCGGCATCTGCTCCAGCGGCACGCCCATGGCCTTGGCGGTGTTGCGGCCCAGGTGCTGGTCGGGGAAGAACAGCACGCGCTGGCCGCGCTCGAACGCCCACTCCAGCACCGTGGCGGCGTTCGAGGACGTGCAGACAATGCCGCCGTGCTCGCCGCAGAAGCCTTTGAGGGCGGCGGAGGAGTTCATGTAGGTGACCGGGATGACCGGGACCCGGCCGTCGGCGTCGGGCTCGGTGCCGAACAGCTCCTCCAGCTGCTCCCAGCACTCGGTCACGGAGTCGATGTCCGCCATGTCCGCCATCGAGCAGCCGGCGGCCAGGTTGGGCAGGATCACGGCCTGGTCCGGCCGGGAGAGGATGTCCGCGGTTTCGGCCATGAAGTGCACCCCGCAGAAGATGATGGCCTCGGCGTCGGGCCGGGTGAGGGCGGCGTTGGCCAGCTGGAAGGAGTCGCCCACGAAGTCGGCGTATTCCACCACCTCGTCGCGCTGGTAGAAGTGTCCCAGGATAACGGCGCGGTCCCCGAGGGTTGCCTTGGCTGCGCGGATCCGGGCGTCAAGTTCGGCGTCGCCGGCACGCTTGTACTCCTCCGGGAGCTGGCCCTGCCGGGGGGTCGAAACCGGGGCGACGTCCGCGACGGAGGCACCGGGGCCGTAGGCGGGCACGCCGGCGAGGGCCTCGGCGAGGTCGTAGTCCCAGGGGCCGCGGGCGAGCGCCGGGCTGCAGGTGGAGGCTGCTGCAATGCCCTTGGCACTGCTGGCGGCCTGTTCGCGCGTGATCAGCTGGATGGCCGTGTTGACGCTGCTCATGGTGTGCTCCTGTTGTCTGGGTCAAGGCCTGGGCGGCCGGTAAAGCGGTAGAGGCGGGGCGGGCGGTGTTTGCCGCCCTGCAGGTACTGGTCCGTTTCTTCTATCTCCGGCGTGGCCTTGACCTGCCGGCGGAAGTTGGCCGGGTCCAGTTCGCGGTCCAGGACGGCCTCGTAGACCTCCCGGACCTGCGCCAGGGTGAAGTATTCGCCCAGCAGGTGGTACGCGATGGACCCGTATGCCATCTTGTTGCGGAGCCGCCAGAGCGCGTACTCGATGATCGCGTTGTGGTCGAAGGCCAGTTCGCCGAGCCGGTCCGCGCGGAACCACCGCACATTTTCGGATTCATCCGCGAGCGCGGCTTCGGTGGGCTGCACCAGCGCCCAGTACACGATCGAGACCACGCGCTGGGTGGGTGAACGGTGCAGCCCGCCAAAAGCGTAGAGCTGTTCGAGATAGCTGGGCGCCAGGCCCGTGGTCTCCCGCAGGTTCCGCGAGGCGGCGTCCGGCAGCGACTCGGAATGGGTCAGCGGGCCGCCGGGCAGTGCCCACAGTCCCTTGAACGGTTCGCGGATCCGGCGCACCAGCGGGATCCAGAGGGTGGGGCGTCCGGAACGCTCGCTGGGGCGCAGGGCGAAGATCACCGTGGAGATGGCCAACGACGGCGGTGCGAGCTGGCGTTCAGAGACGTTGGCTGCTGTTGTGAAAACGGTGGTTCACCCCGCATTCTGAGGTTCCGGGGTCCGGGGCCCTCTGGGACCGCCCGGACGTTCCGGCCCGACCGCCGGATTAGTTATAGTCAAATTGACTAGAACTAATTCTACGACGCGGGCGGCCGGGCGCAAAATGTTTCAGCCCACATTCGGCTGCGTCCGGGCGCACACGGGGGCCGGACCGCTCACCTCCCCGCGGCGGCGGCTTCCAGCAGCGGCAGCGTGCGGCCCTGGAAATGGGTGTTGAGCACAATGACCGAGGAGGAACGAAGCACCGTCCGGGTGGCGATCATGGCGTCCAGCACGCGCTGCAGGTCGGGGTTGGAGCGGGCCGCGATGCGGGCCATCAGGTCCGAACCGCCGGAGACGGTGTGGATTTCAATCAGTTCCGGGATCGCCGCGAGGGCCTCGACCACCGCGTCGTGCCCCAGGTCCTGGTTGATCGTCAGGGAGCAGAACGCGACCACGGGAAACCCGAAGTGGGCCGGATCAGGCTGCGGGACCCACGAGCCGATGACCCCGGTGTTCTGCATCCGGTCCAGCCGTGACTGCACGGTGGCGCGGGCTACTTTGAGCACGCGGGAGGCCTCCAGCACCGAGGCGCGGGGCGTGTCGGTGAAGAATCGGACAATCTTCGCATCCAGGGGATCAACGTCCATCAAATATTCCTCCTGCAGCCTGAACTGCCTGACAAAACGCCGCGGCAAGTGCGTTTCCTACCAACAAACTGCCACCATGCTCTCACGGCCGGCGCACGGACACCCCGCTCCGTAGCGGTAAATTCAATAGGTCCCATAAGGACCCATGATCCAAACCACACGAAGGTTCGCCAGCATGACGATGAAGTCCACCGCAGAGCGCCCCGGCCTGAAACTCGGCCACAGCATGAAGCCACGCCAACTCACCATGATGGGACTCGGCAGTGCCATCGGAGCCGGCCTGTTCCTGGGCTCGGGGGCCGGAGTCCGGGCCGCCGGACCCGCCGTCCTCATTTCCTACCTTGTCGCCGGAACCCTGATCATCCTCGTGATGTGGGCCCTGGGCGAAATGGCCGCAGCCAACCCCAACAGCGGCGCGTTTTCCGTCTACGCCGCCAAGGCCATGGGCCGGACCGCGGGCGCCACCGTGGGCTGGCTCTGGTGGCTGCAGCTGGTGGTCGTCATCGCCGCCGAGGCCCTGGGCGCCGCGGCACTGCTCTTCACGGTATGGCCGGTCATCCCGGTCTGGGCCCTGTCCCTGATCTTCATGGTCATGTTCACCGCGATCAACCTCGCCGGCGTGAAGAACTTCGGCGAGTTCGAGTTCTGGTTCGCCATCCTCAAGGTGGCCGCCATCCTGCTGTTCCTTGGCATCGGGACCGCCCTGCTGCTGGGCTGGCTGCCGGACGTCGAGTCCCCCGGCCTGTCCAACATCACCGCTGACTTCGCCCCGGCGGGCCTGGGCGGCATCGCCACTGCGCTCTTCGTCGTGATCTTCGCGTTCGGCGGCACCGAAATTGTCAGTGTGGCGGCCGCCGAAACCGAGAACCCCCAGCACAGCGTGGCCCAGGCGATCCGCACCGTCGTGTGGCGGATCCTGGTCTTCTACATCGGCTCCGTGTTTGTCATTGCCGCCGTCCTTCCGTACACCTCGGACGCCCTGGCGTCGCCCTTCGCCGGCGTCCTGGACGTGGCCCGCATCCCCGGTGCCGGGGCCGCCATCACCCTGGTGGCCGTCGTCGCGCTCCTCTCGGCCCTGAACGCGAACCTCTACGGCGCGTCCCGGATGGTCTACTCGCTCTCCGCACGCGGCGAGGCTCCCCGCTTCCTGTCGAAGGTCAACAAGGCGCGGGTGCCGATGCTCGCCGTCGGGGTCTCCGTGGCGTTCGGGTTCCTGGCCGCCGTGCTGGAGCTGCTCTTTCCGGAGCAGATCCTTCCGGCGCTGTTCCAGCTGGTCGGTTCGACCTGCCTCATGGTCTGGGGCTCCGCGCTCGTCTCCCAGCTGATCCTCCGCCGCCGCGCCGACCGCGACGGCACCGTCCTCCCGCTGCGGATGAAGGGCTTCCCGGGACTGACAATCTTCGGACTGGTGCTCCTGGCCCTGATCTTCGCCGTCGGCTTCAGCAGCCCGGACAGCAGCAGGCAGCTGGTCAGCACCATCGCCCTGGTCGCCGGCATCGCCGCGGCCTGCTGGATCGGCGCCCGCCTGACCCGCAACCGCGCACAGCAGCCCAACTAGCTGGCAGCAGGGGCCGTTTGGGCCGCCCAAAACGGCCCCTGCTGCCAGTCACTTGGGACGGAACATATACAAACTGTGAAGCCCGACGCGAGTCCGGCTGGCACACTTGTGCAGTCTGGTCAGTGATTCTTTTGCTGATTGCACACCACGCGGCGGGTGACTAGGGTCACAGCCATGGACACACTTCCCGTGGCTTCCGGCGATACCGCCGCACCGCTCACTCCCGCCCAGCTCCGCGAGCTCTATTCGCTGATGGTGGCGGTCCGCCACCTCGACACCTCGGCCATCGCCTGGCAGCGCCAGGGCATCATCCCCGGCTACGCGCCCGAATTCGGCCAGGAAGCGGCCCAGGTGGGCAGCGGCTACGCCGTGGACACCACCCGGGACTTCGTCTTCCCCACCTACCGGGAGATGGGCGTGGCCCGCACCATGGGCGTTGACATGGTGGCGTACATGTCCACCAACAAGGCCGCCTGGCACGGCGGCCTCTATGACCCCCTGGAATCCCGGCTCGCCCCGATCCAGGCCGTGGTGGCAGGCTCCGTCCTGCACGCCGTCGGCTGGGCCCACGGCCAGACGCTCGCCGGCACTGCCGACGGAGAGCTCGGCGTCGCGATGACGTATTTCGGCGACGGCGCCTCCTCCCAGGGCGATGTCCACGAGGCCCTGAACTTCGCCGCCGTCATGAAGGCCCCCGTGGTGTTCTTCGTCCAGAACAACGGCTGGGCCATCTCGGTGCCCACCGAACGCCAGGTGGCCGGCGGCTCCGTTGCCGCCCGCGCCGCCGGCTACGGCATGCCGGCACTGCAGATCGACGGCGACGACGTCGTCGCCGTCGTCGAGGCCACCCGGCGCGCCTTCGCACACGCCCGCTCCGGCCAGGGCCCCGTGCTCATCGAGGCCATGACCTACCGCCGCGGCCCGCACTCGACCTCCGACGATCCCGGACGCTACCGCTCCCTCGATGAGGAGCGCGACGGCGCCGGCCCCGACCCGCTGCAGCGCTTCCGGCAGCGGCTGCTGGCGGACGGCATCGCCGACGAGGCCTTCTTCGCCGAGGCCCTCGCCGCGGCCAAGGCCGAAGAGGAACAGATCCGCACCGGCATCCAGGCCCTTGGCTCCCGCCCCGGCACCGAAATGTTTGACCTGGTCTTCCAGGAAACCACCCCTGCCCTGCAGGCCCAGGCCGCCAACTGGCGCGAGGAGTCCGAACATGTCTAACTCGATTCTCGAAGGCGAAACTTTAGTGAAAAGCCCCGCAGCCGGCACCGTGATGTCCATGCAGCAGGCCCTGAACCGGGCCCTCGACGAAGTGCTGGCGGAGAACCCGAAGACCCTGGTCTTCGGCGAGGACTGCGGCCGTCTCGGCGGGGTCTTCCGCATCACCGACGGGCTGCAGGCCAAGCACGGCGAACAGCGCGTTTTTGACACGCCGCTGGCGGAATCCGGAATCCTCGGCATGTCCGTGGGCCTGGCAATGGCCGGGTTCCACCCCATCCCCGAGGTGCAGTTCGACGGCTTCGCGTATCCGGCCATCAACCAGATCGTCTGCCAGATCGCCCGGATGAACTACCGCAGCCGCGGCACCCTGCCGATGCCCATCACGCTGCGGGTTCCCAGCTTCGGCGGCATCCGCGCCCCCGAACACCACGGTGAAAGCCTCGAGGCGCTGTTCGCCCACGTGCCGGGCCTGAAGGTGGTGTCGCCGTCGAACCCGCACGAGGCCTACCACCTGCTCAAGTACGCCGCGACGCGGCCGGACCCGGTGATCTTCATGGAGCCGAAGTCGCGGTACTGGCAAAAGGGCGAGGTGGACGTCACCAGCCACGACGCCGACGGCGGCTCCCCCACCGGCGCGAAGGTCATGCGCACCGGCCGGCACCTGACCCTCGTCGCCTGGGGCGCCATGGTGGCCCGCTGCCTCCAGGTGGCCGAACTCGCCGCCGAGGACGGGATCGACATCGAGGTCCTGGACCTGCGCTGGCTCAAACCCATCGACGCCGGGGCGCTGGCCGCCTCCGTGCGCAAGACGCGGCGCGCCGTCGTCGTCCATGAAGCGCCGCTCACCTCCGGGCTGGGCGCCGAAGTGGCCCAGCTCATCACCCAGAGCTGCTTCGATACGCTCAGGGCCCCGGTGGAGCGGGTCACCGGCTTCGACGTCCCGTACCCTTCCGGGGACCTGGAAGACGAATACATCCCGAACATTGACCGGATCCTCTTCGGGATCCAGCGAGTATTGGAGTACAAACGTGGCTGAAATTTCCTTCCCGCTCCCCGACCTCGGCGAGGGCCTGATCGAGGCCACCGTGCTGGA
>DASWAW010000345.1:0-5508 GCA_036390955.1 Arthrobacter sp. | reverse complement strand
ACTTACGGTTCAGGGAGAGGCGATGATGGCCAAGCGAAGCAACCCGGCAATGCGAATTGCCCAGCAGTCAGCACACAACGCGATGTTCGACGCCCAGGGCAAGCCCAAGCCGGGCGTCCACAACGTGCTCCTGCGGGCCGTGGAAGTCCAGCGCCCGCTGGTGCTGGCGAATCTCCGCAGGCTCCAACGGAAGCAACCGCACGCCACAGCGGCGCAGCTCGCCGCGACACTGGAACGCGACTACATCCTCGCCGTCACCGGCGGCGGCGCACTCGTGGGCGGAGCAGCCGTGATTCCCGGTGTCGGGACCGCAGCTGCGCTGGGCCTCTCGGCGGCCGCCACCGTTGGGTTCCTCGAAGCCACCGCCCTCTTCTCAACTTCCCTCGCGGAACTCCACGGCGTGCGGATGGTGGACCCCGAGCGGGCCAGCACCCTGGTCATGGCGATCATGCTGGGCGAGGAGGGCACCGCACTGTTGAGCTCGCTGAGCGGGCAGGCCGCCGGGCAGGGCAAGGGCCCCACACAGGCCTGGGGTTCCCTCTTCGCCCGCCGGGCTCCGCTGGCCGGCTTTGGTTCGGTGCGGGAGCGGATGCAGACGATGTTCCTGCGGACCCTGCTGAAGAAGCAGGGTACGGCCCTGCTGGGACGGGCGCTGCCGTTCGGCATTGGCGCCGTCGTGGGCGGCGTGGGCAACCGGATCATGGGCCGGGCCGTCGTCGCGAACGCCAAGGAGGCTTTCGGCCCGATGCCGCTGATCATTCCCGGGGAACTGGGCGCCATGGCGGAAGCCGAAGCCCCGGCGGCAGTGCACGGCCGGGACCGCACGGACCACAAAGACAATAAAGCGAACGAGGGCGGAAACTTTTGGATCTGAACGCGAACCTGGGGGAGTCCTTCGGGACCTGGACCATGGGTGATGACGCCGCGATGTTCCCGCTGGTCACAAGCGCCAGCGTCGCCTGCGGGCTGCACGCCGGGGACCCTGTGACCATGCTGGACACCTGCCGTGCGGCCTACGAACTCGACGTCCGGGTCGGTGCCCACCTCGGCTACCCGGACCTCGCCGGGTTCGGCCTCCGGGCCATGGACATCACCTTCGATGATCTCTTCGGCGCCGTGCTGTACCAGCTCGGCGCCCTGGACGGTGTGGCGCACGCCGTCGGGGCCTCGGTGGACTACATCAAGCTGCACGGCGCGCTCTACGACCGGACCGTACGCGACGCCGAGCAGGCCTCCGCCGTCGTCGCCGCCATCCAGGCCTACGATCCGGGGCTTCCCGTGCTGGGCTTCCCGGGCTCCGCCCTGCTCGGCATTGCCCGGGACGCCGGCCATCCGGTCTTCGCTGAAGCCTTCGCCGACCGCGCCTACCTGCCGGACGGGACCCTCGTGCCGCGCTCGCAGGACGGCGCCCAGCTGCACGACGCCGACCGGGTCGCCGAACGGGCCGTGCGCCTCGCGACGAAAGGCGAAGTCGAGGCCATTGACGGCACCGTGCTCCGGGTCGAACCGCAGTCGTTGTGTATCCACGGCGACACCCCCGGTTCCCTCGCCACGGCCACCGCGATCCGCGCGGCCCTGGAAAGCGCCGGCGTCGAACTGGAGAGTTTCGCCTGACCCCGCTCCAGGAACGCCGCCCCCGGCCTGGCGGATCCCGCCGGCATCCATAACCGGCCGGATCTGCCCAGTGCCTAAGGGCCCTATCCGGGCCGGAAGCGGCAACCTAGCTTGGGGTCATGACTGCCGGAGGCTCCGCGGGGTTAGACGGACCCGCCTCGGACGCAATGTTGAAGCTGGGCCGATTTTTCACGAAATGGGACCAGACCGACGACGGCAGGGCGGTGTTCCGGGAAGGCGGCCGCAAGGGCGACATCTTTTACCGGGACCGCTGGAGCCATGACAAGGTGGTCCGCTCCACCCACGGGGTGAACTGCACCGGCTCGTGTTCCTGGAAGGTGTACGTCAAGGACGGCATCATCACCTGGGAATCCCAGCAGACGGACTACCCCTCCGTGGGGCCGGACAGCCCGGAATACGAACCGAGAGGCTGCCCCCGCGGGGCGGCCTTTTCCTGGTACACGTACTCACCCACGCGCGTCCGGTTCCCGTACGCGCGGGGTGTCCTCGTCGAGATGTACCGGGAGGCCAAGGCCCGGCTGGGGGACCCGGTGCTGGCCTTCGCCGACGTCGTGGGGGACCCGGAACGGCGGCGCCGCTACCAGCAGGCCCGCGGCAAGGGCGGCCTGGTGCGGGTGTCCTGGCAGGAAGCGACCGAGATCGCGGCCGCCGCCCACGTGAACACCATCAAGACCTACGGGCCGGACCGCTGCGCCGGCTTCTCGCCGATCCCCGCGATGTCGATGGTCTCGCACGCGGTCGGGACCCGCTTCATCCAGCTGATCGGCGGGGTGATGACGTCCTTCTACGACTGGTACGCGGACCTGCCCGTGGCCAGCCCTCAGGTCTTCGGGGACCAGACCGACGTCCCGGAATCCGGTGACTGGTGGGACGCCGGCTACCTCATGATGTGGGGCTCCAACGTCCCCGTCACCCGGACCCCGGATGCGCACTGGATGGCCGAGGTGCGGTACCGCGGCACCAAGGTGGTCACCGTCAGTCCGGACTACGCGGACAACACGAAGTTCGCCGACGAATGGCTCCCTGCCCAGGCCGGAACCGACGCCGCGCTGGCCATGGCCATGGGGCACGTCATGCTCAAGGAATTCTTCGTTGACCGCGAGGTCCCGTTCTTCTCCGACTACGTCCGCCAGTACACGGACCTGCCGTTCCTGGTCCGGCTGGAACGGCGCGACGACGGCTCCCTCACCCCGTCGAAGTTCCTCACCGCTCAGGACCTCCCGGCCGAGTCCCTGGCGGAGGACGCGGCGTTCCGCACCGTGCTGTTCGACAAGAAGGCCGGGCGCCCGGCCGTGCCCAACGGCTCCATGGGGTTCCGCTATTCGGGCAGCGGCGAGGGCAAATGGAACCTGGACCTCGAGGGCATCGAACCGGCGCTGTCGCTGCGCGAGGTCTCCGGGGCGAGCGCCGAGATCCTGCTGCCGTGCTTCGAACAGGCGGACGGCACCGGCAGCGTGCTCCGGCGCGGGGTGCCCGTCATCGAGGTCGAGGGCCAGCTGGTCACCACCGTGTTTGACCTCATGCTGGCCCAGTACGGTGTGGGCCGCGAAGGCCTCCCGGGCGACTGGGCCGCCGGCTACGAGGACGCGGCGACGCCCTACACCCCGGCCTGGCAGGAGGAGATCACGTCCGTCCCCGCCCAGGCCTGCATCCGGGTGGCGCGGGAGTTCGCCCGGAACGCCGAGGAGTCCAAGGGCCGCTCCATGATCATCATGGGGGCCGGGATCTGCCAGTGGTTCCACGGCGACACCACGTACCGGGCGGTCCTGGCGCTCGTGATGCTGACCGGCTGCATGGGACGCAACGGCGGGGGCTGGGCGCACTACGTGGGGCAGGAAAAGACCCGGCCGGCCACCGGCTGGGTGTCGCTGGCCAATGCGCTGGACTGGGCGCGGCCGCCGCGGACCATGATCGGCACCGGCTACTGGTACATGCACACGGACCAGTGGCGGCAGGACGGCTACTCCGCGGACGCGCTGAAGTCACCGCTGTCCACCGGGGCTTTGGACGGCATGCACACCGCGGACGCGCTGGCCCAGTCCGCCCGGCTGGGCTGGATGCCGTTCTACCCGCAGTTCGACCGCAACCCGCTGGACCTCGCCGACGAGGCGGAGGCCGCCGTCGCCGCCGGAACCGCGGAAGACACCCCCAGCTACATCGCGGACGCTCTCAAGAACCGCACCCTGAACCCGGCAATCGAGGATGTCGACGCCCCGGAGAACTGGCCGCGGACCCTCGTGCTGTGGCGCTCCAACCTGTTCGGCTCCTCGGCCAAGGGCAACGAGTACTTCCTCCGGAACCTGCTGGGCACCCACAACAACGTCCTGGGCAAGGACCACGCCGAGGGCCTCAAGCCCCGCGACGTGAAATGGCACGAGCAGGCGCCGGAAGGAAAACTGGACCTGCTGGTCTCCGCCGACTTCCGGATGACCTCCACCACGCTGCTCTCCGACGTCGTGTTCCCGGCCGCCACCTGGTACGAGAAGCACGACCTGTCCTCCACCGACATGCACCCGTTTGTGCACGCCTTCACCCCCGCGATCGACCCGCCGTGGGAGACCAAAACAGACTTCGACATGTTCCACCTGCTGGCCCAGGAGTTCTCCCGGCAGGCGAAAACGCACCTGGGCGTCCGCCGGGACCTGGTCAGCGTGCCCTTGCAGCACGACACCCCGGGCCAGCTCGCCCAGCCCGGCGGGATTGTGCGGGACTGGCGGGACACGTCCATCCCCGCGGTGCCGGGACAGAACATGCCCATCTTTTCCGTGGTGGAGCGGGATTACACGGCCATCGCGGACAAGCTGGCCGCCGTCGGGCCGCTGGCCGACAAGCTGGGCTTCACGGTCAAGAACGTCACCTATAAACTCGCCGGCCCGCTGGACCGGCTCAGCCGCTCCAACGGCGTGATGCTCGGCGGCGCCGCGGACGGCCGGCCGGCGATCGACACCGACGCGAAAATGGCGGAGGCCATCCTCGCCTTCTCCGGCACCACCAACGGCGCCCTGTCCGTGCAGGGCTTCAAGGACCTTGAGGTCCGAACCGGCCGGAAGCTGGCGGACCTGTCGGAGGGCTCCGAGGAAAAGTTCATCACCTTCGCCCAGACCCAGGCCGGCCCGGTCCCGGTGATCACCTCGCCGGAGTGGTCCGGCTCCGAAACGGGCGGCCGGCGCTACGCCCCCTTCACCATCAACGTGGAGCGGCTCAAGCCGTGGCACACCCTGACCGGGCGGATGCACTTCTTCCTCGACCACGACTGGATGATCGATATCGGCGAGGCGCTGCCGATCTACCGGCCGCCGCTGGACATGCACCGGCTCTTCGGCGAACCCAAACTCGGCCGGGACGGGCAGCTGGAGGTGGTGGTCCGCTACCTGACGCCGCACTCCAAATGGTCCATCCACTCCGAATACCAGGACAACCTGCTGATGCTCTCGCTGTCCCGCGGCGGCCCGACGGTCTGGATGAGCCCCGCTGACGCCGAAGCCATCAAGGTCAAGGACAACGACTGGGTGGAATGCCTGAACACCAACGGCGTCCTGGTGGCCCGGGCGATCGTCAGCCACCGGATGCCGGCCGGAGTGGTCTACGTCCACCACGCGCAGGAACGCACCATCGACGTGCCGAAGTCCGAGGCTACGGGCCGGCGCGGCGGCATCCACAATTCCGTCACCCGGCTGCTGGTCAAACCCTCGCACCTGATCGGCGGCTACGCCCAACTGGCCTACGCGTTCAACTACCTTGGCCCCACCGGAAACCAGCGCGACATGGTTGCCACCGTCCGCCGTCGTTCCCAGGAGGTGCAGTACTGATGCGTGTTATGGCTCAAATGGGCATGGTCATGAACCTGGACAAATGCATCGGCTGCCACACCTG
>DASWAW010000344.1:0-8251 GCA_036390955.1 Arthrobacter sp. | reverse complement strand
CCCATTTCCGAGTTGAGGCTGCCGGCCACGGTGACCGACGCGGGCTGGGGCAGCTCCCCGGCCACGACGGTGCGGGTCTCGCTGGCCACTTCACCCGCGCCCGGGACGCCCATCAGCGCCCGGTAGCGGAGCTGGGTGCCGTCCGGAACGGCCAGAGTGCCCAGATCGTCAACGGCAGTGTAGGCGGGGGAGGAACTGTCCGCACCGATGTTCGACCATTCGCCGCCGCTGATGCTGCGCTCGAAGCGGACGACGTAGTCGGCCTTTTCCGGACTGGCGACCGCACTGACCTCCACCTTGCCCTGGACGCTGCTGCCCTCCTTGGGGGACACCAGGCTGAGGACCGGGGCGGGGACGGCACCCGTGCGGGGCTGGCTCACGGACGTGTGTCCGCCGTTGTCGAGCACCACCGCCCGGTACTCCACGGCAGTCCCGGCGTTCAGCCCGGCGACGTCGTGGAAGACCTGGTACGGGGCGGTGTCGTCGGTGCCGATGGGCGCCCAGGCGCCCCCGGCGGTGCGTGCCTCGAACGTCACCTCGTAGAAGGAACTGCCGCCCACGTCGGCTCCAATCCGCAGGCGTCCGTTGTCCCCGGCGGCTGGCGCCGGGTTCTGGAGTGCGACGGCGGGGGCCGTCTTGGAGCGCGGGATGCGGCCGGAGGACTCGTACACGACCGTGGAGAGCGGCGGCACGGTCACCGTGAGGGTGCCGTCGGCGTCGGTCCGGGATTCCTCTGCGGCATCCCCGTAGATCCGGCTGTACGTCCGCTTGCCGACGTAGCTTGGCACGGCGGCCGTTTGGGGCTGTTCGCTGTTGTTGACGGAGACGATGTACTCGCGCTGGTCCCGGGCATCGATCCTGGAGAAGGCGTAGATGCCCGGCCCGTCGGAGGCGTGGCGGTTCTGGTGCGCGCCGTTCCGCAGCGCCGGGTGTTCGGCCGTCAGCGCGGCGAGGGCGCTGATGCCGCGGTACAGCGGATGGGCGGGGTTAAAGCTGTCGCTCGCGTGGGTGGCGTCGGTGCCGAGCAGGTCGTCGTCGAGGTAGTCCGGGACCTTGCTGGCAAACATCGTCTGGCGGGCGTCCTGGTCCCCGCCGGGGCCGGTGAAGCCCTGCTCATCGCCGTAGTACACCACCGGGTTGCCACGGGAGAAGTACATCAGCTCGTGGGCGAGGCGGTCGCGGGCTACGCGTTCGGCGTCGTCCGCGGCCGGGTTGTCCGCGGTGATAAAGCTGCCGATCCGGCCCATGTCGTGGTTTCCGAGGAAGGTGGGCAGCTGATAGACGTTGGAGTCCGCATCGGTGTACCAGTCGTCCCCGGCGAAGAAAGTCTCCAGGCCCGTCGCTGCCTGGCCCCGGGAGGCGAAGTTGCGGGCCGCGTCCTGGAACGGGAAATCCAGCACGGCCTGCATCCTGTTGCGGGTCGTGAACTGCGAGGTGAAACTCTTCGACGTGTCGAAGACCTCGCCAAACATAAAGAACTCGTCCTTGCCGTGGGCTTTGGCGTACTGAAGGACTTCCGGTCCGAACTTCTGCCAGAACTCATCATTGACGTGCTTCATGGTGTCGATGCGGAAGCCGTCCACGCCGAAGTCGCCGATCCACTTCTCATAGACATCGATCATTCCGTTGACCACCCGGGGCTGCTCGGTGAACAGGTCATCGAGGCCGAAGAAGTCCCCGTAGTAGGAGTTCTCGCTTTCAAACGTGGTGTCGCCGCGGTTGTGATAAAGCGTGGGGTCGTTGAGCCAGCCGGGGACTTTGAGGTTCTCTTCCCCGGGCGCCAGCTTCGGGGTGTAGGGGAAGGACGTCGCCGCGTCCAGTGCCGGGAACCGGTCCGTTCCGGCGTAGTCGCGGTCATCGAAGGGGACCCCGGCGGCGGTCAGGTACGGGGAAGCATCCTTGGACCTGTACGCGGCACGGTCGCCCTCCTCGTAGCCGATCACGTCGGCGGTGTGGTTGGTGATGATGTCGAAGTAGACCTTCATGCCGCGGGAATGGGCCTCGTCGATGAGCGTCTTCAGCTCCTCGTTGGTGCCCAGGTGCGGATCGATCTGGGTGAAGTCGGTGACCCAGTAGCCGTGGTACCCGGCGGACTTGTCCTCCGGCTGGACCGCCTTGTTCTTAAAGCTCGGGGTCAGCCAGATGGAGGTGGTTCCGAGGCCCTGGATGTAGTCGATCTTCTCCCGCAGCCCTTTGAGGTCCCCGCCGTTGTAGAAGCCCTTATTCGTCGGGTCAAAGCCGGAGACCATCGGGTCCGGTCCGAGGCCGCCGTCGTCGTTGGCGCTGCTGCCGTTGCTGAAGCGGTCGGCCATCACGAAGTAGAACTTCTCGTCCGTCACCGCCCCGCGGAGCGAGTGGAGGGCCGAGGGGCCGTCCGGGTCCGGTGCGGCCTGGGCTGTCTGCATCGGGACAACGACGGCGGCTGCCGCGGTTACGAGCGCCGCCGTCACTGCGGCGCCGGCGCGGAGGAAAGCGGGGCGCCACTGCCGGTGGCTGGGCGCGGGCGTTTTGCCCATGCTGGTGCTGCGGAATAACACGATGGAGACCTTCCGGTAAGCGACGTTGCCTCTGCGAAGGGCGATGCGGAGAGAGGCTCCTGAGAGCCAAGTCACAACTGTAAGCGCTTGCGCGGAGGTTTTTCCAGCGAATGGGCAGATAGATTTCAGGCCGCGCGCATGTCCCTCCCCGGGGACATGCCCTCCGGCTGCGGGCAGGGGCGGACAGAATCCCGTTGTGCCCAGTCCTTGGCGCGAACAATGGGCATGTCCCCCGGGGGCGGGGCGGGTCCGGAGTCTGGCCGGGCTAGCCTGCTGCCGGCCGCGCGCCCCGGCCTGCCGGGACCAGCGCGGTGGGGGACGCCAGTTCCAGCGTGCCCACGGCGCCGCCGGGCAGCCCGCTCTCCGGGTCCAGCGGGTACGTCACCACGTCCCCGGAGCGTTCGTGCGCCACATGCAGCCAGCCGTTCCGGAGCAGATGGTGCCGCGGCCAGTCGCCGCCGCTTGCGACGTCGGCCAGTGGCCGGACTGCGCTTCCGTCCGCATCAACCTCGAGCACGCTGATCCGGTTGGAGCCGCGCACCCCCACGTAGGCGTGCCGCCCGTCCGCGGCGAGGGCAATCTCGGCCGCGGAGTCGCCGGCAAACGCGCCGGCCGCGGTGGCCGGCCCCATTCCCGCCAGTTCGAAGCGTCCGGACCCGGGGGAGCGCTGCACCACGGCCACCTCAACGGAGTATTCGGTCACCACCAGCACGCTGCCGCCGGGATGCTGGACCAGATGCCGGGGGCCGCTGTCCCGGGGGAGGGCCAGCTCGTGGTCCAGGCGCAGCCCCTGCGAGGGCACGTAGTTCCAGACCCGCAGCAGATCGTGCCCGAGGTCGGTGGTCATCACCCGGCCGTCGTCGAGCATCAGGCTCGCGTGGGCCCGGCTGGGGCGCCCGGCCACGCTTGAGGCGGCGGCTGCGAACCTTGCGGAGAGGCCGCCGTCGCCGTCCAGCTCGTAGAGCAGGACCTGGCCGTCGCCCCAGCAGGCCACCACCAGGAAGCGGCCCTGCGGCTCGACGGCGACATGGCAGGCGGCGTCGCCGGCCGGCCAGTCCCGGCCGGCGGGCTCCAGCCCGAAACCGCCGGACCGGCGGTAGGCCCGGACGGTCCGCGCCGTCTCGCCCACGGCATAGACCACGTCCAGGGTGGGGTGCACTGCTAGGAACGAGGGCGAATCCGCCGCGGCGGCGACTCCGAGCCAGCGCAGCGTTCCGTCGGGGCCTTCCCGCAGCGCCCCGATCCCGGTTCCGCGGCCGCCGCCATCGGCGGTGTAACATCCCGTCCAGATCAGGTCGCTGGACGGCACGGGGCTCGCCGGCGCAGCCTGCGAAGATTCAGAAGCCATTTTTGGGGTGGGCATGGTGCCATCCTGCCACTTCGATAGCATGGTCTTCCGGCACCGTAAGCGGGAAGGGGGTCCCTGGCATGGCGGCCTTTCCTGCGCCCGGACCCTCCGTCGTCGCCCGGCTCCGGGCGGCCGGCTGCGTCTTTGCCGAGGACGAAGCCCTGCTGCTGGCGGCCGCGGCCGCGACACCGGACCAGCTGGACGCTCTCGTCGAGCAGCGGGCATCCGGCCTTCCGCTCGAGCACATCCTGGGCTGGGCGGGGTTCTGCGGACTGCGGATTCAAGTGGACACGGGAGTCTTCGTGCCGCGCCGCCGGACCGAGTTCCTCGTCCACCAGGCTGTCCAGCTCCTCGGCGGACTCCGCACCACCGGCACATTCCGCAGCACCGGGCCGCTGCCCGTCGTCGTTGACCTGTGCTGCGGATCGGGGGCGGTCGGGTCGGCGCTCGCGGCGCTGGCAGGTCCCGTGGAGCTGCACGCCTCCGACATCGACCCCGCCGCGGCGAGGTGTGCGGGCCGCAACATTGTGCCGTTCGGCGGCGCGGTCCACACAGGGGACTTGTACGAGGCTCTCCCGGAACGGCTGCGCGGGCGCGTGGACCTCCTCGCCGTCAACGCCCCCTATGTTCCATCGGCGGAAATTGCGACCATGCCGCAGGAAGCCCGCCTGCACGAGCCGCGGGTTTCCCTCGACGGCGGCACAGACGGGCTTCACGTGCAACGGCGGGTGGCCGCCGCGGCGCGGCACTGGCTGGCGCCGGGCGGCTCCCTGCTGATCGAGACGAGCCGGCGGCAGGCGCGGCAGACAGCCGAGCTGTTCGTCCGGGGCGGGCTCACGGCCCGGGTGGCCAGCTCCGGGGAGCTGGATGCCACGGTGGTCATCGGAACAGCGGTCGCCGGAACAGCGGTCAACGGTTCACCCGCGGAGTCGGGCGGCCCGGTGTAGCTAGACGACCTTGTCGGGGTCGACGTTCGTCGCGGCTCCGGCCGGGGTGGCCCCGCCTTCATCGGACCAGTCCTGGCCGTGCTGGTCGTTCAGTGCCGGGTCGGACGCGACATCGGAAGCGGCGGCCGCGGCGGAGGTGCCGAGATTCACGGTCCCCGGGTGGGTGCTGTGTGCGGGGATGCCGGCGCCCGTAGCCGCAGCAGCGCTGCCGCCGGCTGGCTTGCCGTCGTTCGAGGGGTCGCCTGTTGCGCCCTTGGGTGAGGTGTCGCCGCGGACGGCTGAACCGATGATCGTCCCTGCACGCCGGGCCGCCTCGCCCAGCTGCTCCGTCACCTCGGGCGCCTTTTCCTTCACCGCGTCAGTCGCCGCGGCCACTTTGTCCTGGACCGGCTTGCTTTCCCACAGGGCTGCCGCGCGTGCCTTGAGTTTCTCGTAGGCTGCCCGCCCGGACCGGGACCCAAGAACGTAGCCTGCGGCGATTCCTGCTCCGAAAAGAATTTTGCCTTTCATGCTGTACTCCTGCTCTTTGGTGGTGCACAAAAAAGTGGTCGGTAAACGTCCAGTGCCAAAAAACCGGCCCCGGGAAATATCCCGGGACCGGTTTCGGTCGCGTCAGCTCTAGCGGGCCGAGCGCTTGGTGATCATGCCGTAAACCAGCAGGACGATGATCGCACCGCCGATGGCCAGCAGCCAGGTCGACAGCGAGAAGAACTCGTTGATGCCGGTGCCGAACAGCAGTCCGCCAATCCAGCCACCAAGGATGGCGCCGACGACGCCGAGGATCAGGGTGATGATGATGCCGCCACCCTGACGGCCCGGGAGGATTGCCTTAGCGATGGCACCGGCAATAAGGCCCAGAATCAGAAATGCGATAAAACCCATTTTAATCGTTCCTTCTTCTTCATAGAGGAGGCACCCGGATTGCCGGGTGCGCTACATCCTTCTGCCTCAATACTAATCATGCTTAGTATAAAAGAGCCAGTCAGGAGCCGGGTGGCATTCCACGGGACAACTATTTTCGGGCTGTTCGGCCCGCAGGCGGGCCGCTTTTCCGGTCACCACGCATATTCCTCCGGCGCTGTCCGGTATCCCGGGAAGATTTCGTCGAGCCGCTGGAGCGCGCCGGGGTCAAGGGCCAGGTCCACGGCGCGGAGTGCGGCGTCGAGCTGGTCCCGGGTGCGGGGGCCGACAATCGGGGCGGTGACGGCGGGCTGGTGCAGGAGCCAGGCCAGGGCGACGTCCCCTGGTTCATGTCCCAGTTCGTCGGCGAATGCCTCGTACTGGATGAGCTGTTCGCGGTGCTTCCCGAGGGTGTCGAGGGAGCGGCCTTCGGCGCGGCGCACGCCGGCGTGCCCTTTCTTCAGCACGCCACCCAGCAGTCCCCCCTGCAGGGGGGACCAGGGGATGAGCCCCAGGCCGTACTGCTGTGCGGCCGGAATGACTTCCAGTTCCACGTTGCGGGTCAGGAGGTTGTAGATGGACTGCTCGCTGACGAGACCATTGCTGTGGCGGCGCGCTGCGGCTTCCTGGGCCTGGGCGATGTGCCAGCCGGCGAAGTTGCTGCTGCCCGAATACAGAATCTTGCCCTGCTGGACCGCGACGTCGATGGCCTGCCAGATTTCGTCCCACGGGGTCATCCGGTCCACATGGTGGAACTGGTAGAGGTCGATGTAATCCGTCTGCAGCCGTTTCAGGCTCGCGTCCAGGGCCCGTCGGATGTTCAGCGCGGAAAGCCTCGACTCGTTGGGGCGGTCTGCCATGGTGCCGTAGAGCTTCGTCGCGAGCACGGTCCGTTCCCGGCGCCCGCCGCCGGCAGCAAACCAGCGGCCGAGGATTTCTTCGGTCCGGCCCCGGTGACCCGTTCCGCCGTAGACGTTTGCGGTGTCCACGAAGTTGACGCCCGCGTCTAGCGCCGAGTCCAGTATCGCGTGGGCGTCTGCTTCCTCGGTCTGCGGGCCGAAGTTCATGGTTCCGAGGCAGAGGCGGGAGACTTTCAGGCCGGAGCGGCCGAGGTGCGTGTACTGCACGCGGTGGTCCTTCGCAGCGTGGCGGAATGTGCGGTCCGGATCAACAGCCGACGCCGGCGCGCACCCGGGTGAGCCGGGGCTGAAGGCGCCCGGGCACGTGCCCGGGCGGCCCGGCGTCGCAGCCTAGCGTTCCAGGCGGAACCCGAGCTTGATGGTCACTTGCCAGTCGGCGATCTGGCCGTTTTCCAGGTGCCCGCGGACTTCCTTGACTTCGAACCAGTCGAGGTTCCGCAGGGTCTTGGCTGCCTCCGCGATGCCGTTGCGGACGGCGGCGTCAATGCCTTCGTTCGACGTTCCGACAATTTCGGAAATGCTGTAAGTGTGATTAGACAACTTCGCTCCTCATGATCGCCATCGATACCCGGCAGTGGGCCGTTCCTGCAGATTAGCGGACAGATCGCAGCGGGACTAGGGGCGGGCGCCCGGGCCTCAGGATCCGAAGACAGGCCCCGGCTCGGGACGCTTGGGCGTCAGCGGCGGGGCATCCGAGCGTTTCCGGACCCGGCTGAGCATCCAGGGAAGCAGGTAGTTGGTGAACCAGGCGAGGTCTCCGGCTTTGCTTTCCCGCCAGCTTCCGGCGGGCATGGGCTTGGGCTCCAGCGGGCTCAACGTGTGGGGGACGCTGAGGGATTCCAGCACCATGGCCGCGATGGTGTGGTGGCCCATCGGCGAGAAGTGCAGGCGGTCCGGGTCCCACATTCTCGGGTCCGAGAGCTGCCGCAGGGCCCAGAGGTCAGCGATTACCCCGTGATGGCGCACGGCGATGGTCCGGATGTTCTCGTTGAAGACAGCGACCTTTCCCCGGTTATGGCCCAGCAGCGGCGTGTCGCGCCAGTCGGGGCCGGTGAACAAGACGATGGTGGCGCCGGTGGCGCTGAGCATGCCCACTGCGGCGTCGAGAGTGGCGGCCAGCCGGTCGGGATCGCTCCGGTGGAAGACGATGTCGTTGCCTCCGGCCGAGAGGGTGACCAGGTCCGGTTTCAGCGCAATCGCGGGCCCGAGTTGCCGGTCAAGGATCTGGCGCATAACGAGGCCGCTGACGGCGAGGTTGGCGTAGCGGAAATCCGGCCTCCCGCCGCTGAGCTCCTCGGCGATTCGGTCCGCCCAGCCCCGCATGCCGCCCGGACTCAGCGGTTCCGGGTCCCCGATGCCGGCCGTAAAGGAGTCCCCCATCGCGACATACCGGCTCCACGGCCCCGCGCTCCGCACCCCGGCAATTTGGCCCGCATCGCGGCGTGGACCCTGCCCCGTGGCGGGGTCACTGGTGCCGGACCGCCCGGCGCCAGGATCGAAGAAACCGGCGGCGTTCACATCCCCAGAATTACGCCGAATATGCACGTTCCACTAGGTACTTAGGTCCCTAGCCCGGCGGTCCCCGGAGGGGCGGCCCCG
>DASWAW010000343.1:0-15041 GCA_036390955.1 Arthrobacter sp. | reverse complement strand
CGGGCGCGCGGCGGGGCCGGGTCACCAGCCCTCAGCGCCCCGCCGCCGCCCACTCCAGCAGGCGGTCCAGCGGCCAGGTGGTGACGATCCGCTCGGCCGGCACGCCGTTGCGTTCCGCGCGCTCGGCACCGTACTGCAGGAAATCGAGCTGGCCCGGGGCATGGGCATCGCTGTCGATGCTGAAGAGGCAGCCGGCGTCGAGGGCCAACCCGATGAGGGCACCCGGCGGGTCCTGGCGTTCCGGGCGCGAATTGATTTCGACCGCGACATTGTTTTTGGCGCAGGCGGCGAAGACCTCTTTGGCGTCGAACTCCGACGGCGGACGTGTCCCACGGCCCCCCTGCACGAGGCGGCCCGTGCAGTGGCCGAGCACATTTGTGTGCGGGTCCGCGATCGCGCCGAGCATCCGGCGGGTCATGGTGCCCCGGTCCGAGCGAAGCTTCGAATGCACGCTGGCGACCACGATATCCAGCCGGCCCAGCATCTCCGGGGTCTGGTCCAGGGCGCCGTCCTCGAGGATGTCGACCTCGATGCCCCGCAGCAGGCGGAAGCCGCCGGCGTCGGCGTTGATCCCGGCGACGATGCCGAGTTGCTCCGCCAGCCGCTCGGCACTCAGCCCGTTGGCGATCTTAAGATTGGGGGAATGATCGGTCAGCGCAAGGTATTCGCGGCCGAGCAGCCTCGCGGCGTCCACCATGGCCTCGATCGGGGACCCGCCGTCGGACCAGTCGCTGTGGCTGTGCAGGTCGCCGCGGAGCGACGCCAGGAGCGCATGCCCGCCCGGCACCAGCGGCTGGGCCCCCCGGCTCCGCAGCCCGTCCAGGTACTCCGGCACGTCACCGTCGAGCGCCTCACGGATGACCTGGAATGTCCGGTCGCCGATCCCTTTGGTCCGCTTGAGCCGTCCGTCGCGGACCCGGGCCGCCAGTTCCTCCTCCTCCAGGCCGGCGATGATTCCGGCGGCTTTCCGGAAGGCCTGGATCTTGAACGTCGGGGCAAGCTCGCGTTCGAGCCAGAACGCAATCTCATTGAGGGCGGCAACGGCATCCATGGCACCATCTTGCACCCCGCCCCCGCGCCCGGGCACCCCCGCGCCGCGCCGGGGCCGCGCAGCCTTGGGCGCCGGGGCCCGTTCTGAGAGACTTGACCCGGCCGGGGCGTGATCCGGTGGGGAACTACGCCGGCGGTCCATGGGGAGGACCGTTCCGGCAGCTGGGAATCATCAAGATATGGTGCTGCTCGACCGGTCAACGCTCATGGTGGTTTTCGCCGTGATGTCGCTGACGATGCTCGTCCTCTTCTACTTCGACACCTACCGCACGGGCCGTGCGCCCTTCGCCGGCTGGTGGTGCGGTGCCGTCGGCTCCTTTTTCCTGGCCGCCGTTTTCTACTTCATGGGCGAGGTCCAGGACGTGGTGGGGGCCACGAGTGCGGGCAACGGTGTGATGGTGCTTGGTTCCGGTTGCGTCTGGGCCGGAACCCGCTCGCTGGCCGGCCGGCGGGTCCGGCCCGGGCTCCTGGCGATCCCCGCAACGGTGGCCGTCGCCGTTGACGCCGCCGTCCGGTACTCCGACAACGCCCGGATCGGCAGCATTGTCCTGCTGGCGCTGATGGGGGCGGCGATAGGTCTCGCTTCCGTGGAGCTCTGGCGCGAGCGGGCGGCCTCCTGGCCTCTTGTCCGGTCGCTCGCCATCGCCACCGCCGTCAGTGCCGTCTATTATCTGAGCCGGATGGCGGGACTGGCGGTGCTCGGCCCGGCGGATCCGCTGTTCCAGGTGCTTTTCGGCACCGGCGTGACCCTGCTGATGGCCATGGTCCTGCTGGTGGTTGTCTCGTCCAGCATCACCTCGCTGAACTACGCCCGCCGGACTGAGAATCTGCAGGAACTGGCCTACCGTGACGGGCTGACCGGGCTCCTGAACCGCGGGGAGTTCCTGCATCAGGCCCAGCGCAGGCTCCGGGCCAATCTCGCGGCCGGCACCGGTGCCGCGATTGTGATGGCGGACCTGGACCGCTTCAAGGCAATCAACGACCGCTTCGGGCATGACACGGGCGACGACGTCATCCGGGCTTTCGCCGAAGCCTGCCGATCAGCCCTGCGGGAAGGTGATCTGGTGGGCCGCTACGGCGGCGAGGAATTTGCGCTGCTTCTGGACGGCGTCGACGCCGAAGAGGGCGTCCGGATCGCCGGGCGGATCAACGCCGCACTGGCAGAACACAGCTCCCTGCCCGAGGGCATGAACCCGCCGACGGCGAGCTTCGGCGTCGTTGACGCTCACGACCGGTCCGCGGGTCTGCCGCGCCTCCTCCGGGAAGCCGACCGGGCCCTGTATGAGGCGAAGGCTGCGGGGCGCAACCGGGCGGCAATCGGCGTCACCGCTGTGGTCAACCAGACCCCCTGAGCTGATGCGCGGAATCGCTCAGGACGCGCCGGGTAACCTGGCCGCGCGGTTTCCGGCGGCCGGGCTGCTCAACGGCTGAGCCCGGACACGATGCCGTTCATCGGCGCGATGCCGTCCAGCTGGAACCCACAACCGCAGCGCCAGACCGGCGGCAGGTCCGGCGCGGCATCGGCCGGCGCGAAGGAATAGACGGACCGGACGGCAGAGGCAGGCGCCTTCCATTCCATCGCCATCCCGCAGTGGCTCGGCGCGGCCAGGGAAGGCACGGGAGAAACGCGGTCGGAGGCCAGCTCGGCCACGGTCCCGCCGGGCAATCGGTTATCAAACATAATTAGTAAGCATACATATAGCTAGACAAACTAGCGAGTTTTCGACGGGCGGTTAATCCACACCGTTGCTTCCGGGCTCTGCGACGGCTTCACTCATCCGGCGCAGGAAACTGACCACCGTCCGCGCCTCCTCGGCGCTGAGGCCCTCCGCGACGGCCATCATCCTGCGGTGCATGTCCCCCAGTGTGGCCCGCACTTCAGCGTCCGTGGCCACTGTGGGCACGATCAGCAGCGAGCGCCGGTCCGTGGGGTGGGGCTCGCGGCGGACGTGGCCGCTGCTCACGAGCCGGTCGATCAACGAGGTGGTGGACGCCGTCGTGATTCCCAGGGCGCGGCTGAGGTCTTTGGGCCCGACCCTTTCGCCGCCGGCCTGGGCGCGCAGCAGGTACCTCAGGGCCAGCAGGTCCGTCTCGCCCATCCCCATGGAGTCCCTTGTGGAGCGCCGCCGGGCCACTTCCACAGTGCGGTAATCCCGCAGCGCCTGCAGCACGGCGGCGGGCGGGTCAATCCTGTCGTCGGGTCCATACCAATACCCGGAGCCGGAGGGGCTGTGCGCGTCCATCCGGCAATCCTAGCCGAACTGGTAACTAGGCCATCATGGGTTTCCGGGGTGCCGGGACACCAAAAACCCCCGGCACCCTGTCGCCAGGATGCCGGGGGTTTTTCCACTCTTCGCTCAAAGAGTGGGCCCTGTGGGGATCGAACCCACGACCCACGGATTAAAAGTCCGATGCTCTACCAACTGAGCTAAAGGCCCCAGCTAAGGGCCTTGAAACGGCGGAGGAATCCGCCCTTCCAAGGCTGATCAGCCCAGTCCATTTCTGGACGTTAATACTGTACCCCAGACCGGGGGTTGTTTTGCGCACCGGCCACGGATGCCGCCGTCGGGCGCCGGGCCGCACGCTCGATTCCCCGACAGCACAGGAGTAGCGTGGTGGCATGAGCGAGCAAGCAGGATCCAGCGCCCCCGGACCGCACCGGCACCACAAGCCGAAGCCCTTCGCCCCCATTGACTTTGAGCCCTTCGCGGGCGGGGCGGATCCCGCCCGTGTCTCCGAGGCCGCCCATCTCGCCGCGCAGGCACTCGTGCGCCGCGGACGGGACAGCGACGACCCCGTCGTGACCAGGCGGCTCGTGAAACTCGCCGATGAACAGGGGCTGGAGGCCATCGCCGAGATGTGGGCTGAAAGCCCGGCACGTTCGCTTCCGGGCGCCCTCTGGCGCCTGTACGCCCTGCGCGCCGCCACGATCCAGGATCCGGAGCGGATCTCCGTGTACTTCAAGGCCGGCAAGGACACCGCCCAGGTCTCGCACGTGGTGGCCGGCGCCGCGGAGCCGCCCGGGGCGGATGAGATGAAGTTGATGGCGGACGCCATCCTCTCCGGCGCGTTCGACGGCGAGTTCGACGTCGCGCTGGAACGCTCCGCCGCGTTCTGCCGGGTGGTGGCGCTGGGCCAGGCCACTCTCGCCGACGGCGCCGATCACAGCAACGAGAACCACGCGAGCAAGCTCACCCGCAACTCGCACCTTCTCGTCAAGACCGCCGAGGACCTCGAACACGCCGCCAACGCCTGGCGTTTGGGCGAACTGGACTGAGCCGGCCCGGCACCGCCGGACCCCCGGTAGGCATGCCGCCCACGGACTGTCAATGTTGACTTGTACCCGAGCAAGTAGAAAACTAAAGGCGGTGCCGAACCGCGAAACCCCCGGGCTTCAACATCTAGCCGCCTAGAGCGGCCTACCGCCGAGAGGCGTATCCGGTTCGGCACCATTTTCATGCCATGCCGGCCCGCGGCCGGCCAGCTTCCCGCCGCCTGCCGCCCCGCGTTCCCGCGGCCCGCGGCCCGCGTTCCGGCCGTGTTCGTCACCGGACTGCCGTCATATTCGCCACCGCCGGGGCGCTTATCCGCCGCTCTCAGGCCGGACGGTAAAGTAATACTCATGCGCGGGCCGTCATCACCTCACAGGCCCGGCAGAGAACGCCCGTGCTCCTCCCTCCCGAAGACCGGTAATCACACGTGAAGCTGCGCCTTTTCCCCCAGGAGCCCGCCGGGCTGAAACTTCTTGCCCAGCTGGCAAGCCAGATTACGCTCGCCACGGGCACCCTTTCGGAGATCCTGGGCGCACCGGCCAGTGAGAATGCCCGGCTGGTGGAGGACATGCACAACCATGAGGCCAAGTCGGCGGAGCTGCACTTCGCCCTGCTGACCCACATGCGGACCAGCTTTGTGAGCCCGCTCCCCCGGGAGGACATGTATGCCCTCTCGCGTTTCCTCAATGAGGCGATGGAAAAACTCGATGCCGCCGCTGAACTGGTGTCCCTTTACAAGCTGGACCGGCTCCCGAAACGCGCGGCGGACCAGCTGGAAATCATCAGCAGGCAGGCCGAACTCACCGTGGACGCCATGCGGAACCTGGACAACCTGGACGACCTCGAGGACTACTGGATCGAGGTTCTCCGCCTCGCCAAGCGGGCCGAACGCTCCCACCGGGTCTGGGTGGCGGACATGCTCAGTGAGATGAAGTGGGCCCAGTTCGCGCGCAACCGGGACATTGCCGACCAGCTGGTGGGCGTCACCAGGGACATGCGCCGGATCGCGACCCAGGTGGGCAGCATCATCGTCAAGGAATCCTGACGTGACCGTCTTCCTGTTTGCCCTGGTGGTGGTCTTCGCCGGGGCATTCGCCTTTCTGAACGGCTTCCGGGACGCCTCGGCGTCGGTGGCACTGGCGGTGCGGACCCGTGCTCTCACTCCCACGGTCGCGGTGCTGCTGGCCGGATTCTTCAATTTCATCGGTGCCGGGTTGAGCGCCGCCCTGGCCCTCGCGGCCAGCCGGGCCTGGATCCAGCTGCCCACGGGAGACAACGGGCTGACCATCCTGATTGCCGGCCTCGTCAGTGCCGTGCTGTGGGGGGTCTACACCTGGTGGCGGGGCATCCCCTCGTCCTCGACGCACGCCCTCGTAGGCGGGCTGGCCGGCGCAGGGGTCGCGAGCGTCACCATCGGCGGGAACGCCGTTGGTGGCGTTGACACGTCCCTGCTCTTCCAGGTTGTGCTGCCGCTGCTGCTCTCACCGGCCATTGCCTTCGCCGGCTCGTACCTGCTGGTCTGGCCCGCAACGTGGGCCGCGCGGTACACGCCGCCCAACGTCGTCAACAGCCGCTCCCGGCACGCCCAGAGCATTGCCGGGGGCGCCGTCGCGTTCGCCCACGGCCTGCAGGACGGCCAGCGCACCAGCGCCGTCCTGATCCTGGCGCTGCTGGCCTCCGGGCTGTCCGACGTCGCCACCATGCCAGTCTGGGTGGCCCTGTTCACCGCAACCCTGCTGACCGCAGGGACTCTGGCCGGCGGCTGGCGCATTTCCTACACCATCGGCTACCGGCTCATCCGGACGGATCCCCTGCGCGGCTTCGTGGCCCAGCTCTTCAGCTCAGCTCTCCTGCTGGTCGGCGCGATTGGACTCCACTGGCCCGTCTCCACCACGCACACCGTCACCTCGGCCGTCCTGGGTTCCGGAACCAACCAGGAATTTCCCGCCACGAACAGGAAACTGGTGATCCGGATCCTGATGTTCTGGCTGCTCACGCCGATCGTCACCGCGGCGGCGGCGTTCGTGCTGGCCCTGTCGTTCTCGCCGCTCGCAGGACTCTAGCGGCTTATCCGAAGCGGCCTGAGACGTAGTCCTCGGTGGCCTTCACGGTCGGGTTGCTGAAGATCGTGTGGGTGTCGCCGTATTCGATCAGCTTGCCCGGCTTCCCGGTGCCGGCGATGTTGAAGAACGCGGTCTTGTTCGACACCCGCGCGGCCTGCTGCATGTTGTGCGTCACGATCACCACGGTGTAGTCGTCCTTGAGCTCATTGATGAGGTCCTCAATGGCGAGGGTGGAGATCGGGTCCAGGGCCGAGCAGGGCTCGTCCATCAGGATCACCTGCGGTTCGACGGCGATTGCCCGGGCGATGCAGAGCCGCTGCTGCTGGCCGCCGGACAGCCCGGATCCGGGCTTCGCCAGGCGGTCCTTGACCTCGTTCCACAGGTTCGCACCGCGCAGGGAGCGCTCCACGAGCGCGTCTGCCTCACCCTTGGACATCTTCTGGTTGTTCAGCTTCACGCCGGCCAGCACGTTGTCCCGGATGGACATCGTGGGGAACGGGTTGGGGCGCTGGAAGACCATGCCGATCTGCGAGCGGACCGTGACCGGGTCCACGCCGGGGCCGTACAGGTTGTCGCCGTCGAGCAGCACTTCGCCTTCGACCCGGGCGCCGGGGATCACCTCGTGCATCCGGTTCAAGGTGCGCAGGAAGGTGGACTTGCCGCAGCCGGAGGGCCCGATGAAGGCCGTGACGGACTTTGGTTCGATGCTGATGTTGACGTCTTCCACGGCCAGGAATTTGCTGTAGTAGACGTTCAAGTCTTTGACGTCGATGCGCTTAGACATGCTGTTCCTTCACTTGCTGGAGGTGCGGACTGAAGAGTTGGGTTGCCGGCGGGCTAGCGGCCGGTCTTGGGGGCGAACATGCGGGCGATCAGGCGGGCGCCGAGGTTGAGCAGCATCACCAGGATGATCAGGACCAGGGCCGCTCCCCAAGCGCGCTGGGAAGACGGATCCGGGTTGGACGGCGAGGTGGGGTTGAGGATCTGCGTGTAGATGAAGGTCGGCAGCGAGGCCATCCAGCCGCCGAACACGTTGTAATTGATTGACGTGGCGAAGCCGGCAGTGACCAGGATCGGGGCGGTTTCGCCGATCACCCGGGCAATCGCGAGGGTGATGCCCGAAGCGATGCCGGAGATCGCCGTCGGGATGACCACCTTGAGGATGGTCCGCCATTTCCGGACACCGAGGGCGTAGGCAGCTTCGCGGAGTTCGTTCGGCACGATCTTCAGCATTTCCTCGCTGGAGCGCACCACCACGGGGATCATCAGGACGGACAGGGCGACGGCGGCGACGGCACCGGTTTTGGTGCCGGGGCCGACGATGGCGAAGAAGAACGCTGCAGCGAAAAGCCCGGCCACGATCGAGGGGATGCCGGTCATGACGTCCACAAAGAAGGTGATGGCACGGGCCAGCGGGCGGTCGTCGCCGTACTCCACCAGGTAGACGGCGGTCAGCAGGCCCACAGGCACCGAGATCGCGGTCGCCAGCACCGTGATCAGCAGGGTGCCGATCAGGGCGTGGAAGATGCCGCCGACCACCGGAGCGCCCTGTTCGACAGTTTTGTTGTCATAGGCGCCGGTGACGCCGTTCATCGAGGTGGTGAGGAAGCCGGGGTCCATGAGGCCGGGAAGCCCGTTGACCAGGACCGTCCAGATCACGGAGAACAGGGGCAGCAGCGCGACCAGGAAGGCCCCGACGACGAGGCAGCTGGCCAGTTTGTCCTTCGCGCGGCGTGAGCCTTCCACGGCGGCGCTCCAGCCGACGAGGCCGACGGCGAAGAAGACCGCGGAGACGATTCCCCAGCCCAGGGCGTTGAAGCCGACCAGGGCCAGGACCGCGGCGCCGAGGATCAGGGCGATGCCGAGAACCAGGTAGGGGGCCCATTTCGGCAGCTGGCCCTTGGTGAGGGCCGAGCGCTTTTTGACGGGGGTCAGGGTGGCGGTCATTTAGTTGGCTCCCGAGAATTCTTTGTGCCGGCCGATGATCCAGCGCGCGATCACGTTCACGCCGAGGGTGATAACGAAGAGGACCAGGCCGGCGGCAATCAGCGTGTTGACTTTCAGGCCACCGGCCTCAGGGAAGTTCAGCGCGATCTCGGCGGCGATGGTCTGGTTGCCGGACTGGATGAGGCTCGCGGTCAGGGCCCCGGAGGACAGGACGAGCGCGACGGCCATGGTCTCGCCGAGTGCCCGGCCCAGGCCCAGCATGACAGCGCTCACGATGCCGGGACGGCCGAACGGAAGCACGGTCATCTTGATCATTTCCCAGCGGGTGGCACCGAGCGCGAGCGCGGCTTCCTCGTGCAGCTTGGGGGTCTGCAGGAAGATTTCGCGGGTCAGCGACGTGATGATGGGCAGGATCATGACGGACAGGACAATTCCCGCGGTCAGGATGGTCTTGCCGGTGGCCGAGGCCGGTCCCTGGAAAATCGGCAGCCAGCCCATGTTGTTGGCCAGCCAGTTGTAGGCCGGTGAGATTTCCTTGGCCAGGAAAGCGGCACCCCACGCGCCGTAGACCACCGAGGGGATCGCGGCGAGCAGGTCAATCACGTACCCCAGGCTGGAGGCGAGCTTGCGCGGGGCGAAATGCGAGATGAAGAGTGCGACGCCGATCGCGACCGGCGTCGCGATCACGAGGGCGATGACCGCCGCGATCAGGGTGCCGATGACGATCGGCCAGATGTAGGCGAAAAAGCCTTCGCCGCCCTGGATCTTGTCCGGGGAGGCCACAAGGGCGGGAAATGCCTGGATGACGAGGAACAGCGCCACTCCGAAGAGCACGGCCAGGATCAGGCACCCAGCGGCCATGGTGGCTGCGGAAAAGACCTTGTCTCCGGCGCGGCCTGCGCCCCGGGACGTGGTCAGGGAGGTGGGGGTCACTTCACGATCCTTCAGATCTTGGGGTACTTCGGACAAACACGTCGATTCCCTGCCCCGGTCCGGCCGTCGGTGACAGCCTTATCGGGACAGGGAACCAGGGTCAGGCTGGTGTCTCCACTATGCCTGTAAGCGTTAGCTATCCCTAGGACTTGACCTTGATGGACTCAATGGACTTGAGGGCCTTGTCCTGCAGGGTCTTGGACAGCGGGGCGGACTTGGCGGCCTCGGCCGCTGCGGTCTGCCCGGCGTCTGAGACAACGTAGCTCTCGAACGCCTTTACGAGGTCCACGGTCTTCTGGTCGGCGTAGGCGCTGCAGACGACGTGGAAGGAAACCAGCACGATCGGGTAGGCGCCCTCGATGGTGGTCGTCCGGTCCAGCTTGATGGACAGGTCGTTGGCGTTGCGGCCCGCAACCGGCTTGCCGGCGTCGACTGCCTTGGCGGCTGCCTCGGCGGAGATCTTCGTGTAGGTCTCGCCCACCTTGATCTGTGCGACGCCCAGCTTGCCGCTGACGGCGGAGTCATCGGCGTAGGTCACGGCGCCCGGGGTGTCGGTCACGGTCTTGACCACACCGGAGGTGCCCTTGGCGTTCTCGCCCTGAAGGCTTGCCGGCCAGACGCCGGAGGCCTTGTCGGTCCACACCCCGGGTGCTGCAGCGGCCAGGTAGTCGGTGAAGTTGGACGTGGTGCCCGAGTCGTCGGAGCGGTTCACCGGGGTGACCTTGAGGTCCGGGAGCTTGGCATCCGGGTTCATGGCGGCGATCGCCGGATCGTTCCAGGTGGCGATCTCGCCGCGGAAGATCTTGGCAACGGTGGGGGCGTCGAGGTTCAGTTCCTTGATGTCGGGCAGGTTGAAGGCCACGGCGATCGGGGAAATGTAGACCGGGATGTTCAGGGCGCCGTCAGGGCCGCACTGGGTGGTGGAGCTGGCGTACTCGTCGTCCTTGAGGTAGGCGTCGGAGCCGCCGAACTGGGCGGAACCGTCCAGGAGTGCCTTGCGGCCTGCACCGGAGCCGTCCGGGGAGTACTGCACAGTGGCACCCTGGTTCGCGGAGGCGAAGCTGGTCTTCCACGCGTCCATGGCGGCGCCCTGGGCTGACGAACCGATGCCGGTCAGCGTGCCCGTGACCTGGGGGCCCGAAGCGGTGCCGGTCGCGGGGGCCGTGCCCGTTGCGTTGTCTGAACCACAGGCGGTCAGCGCGAGAGCGCCGGCTGCGATGACAGCGATTGCCGCGTTGCGGCCGAAGCGGAGTGCCTTCACTGGATGTACCCCTTCCAGGGATTTTCTATGCGTGCCGGACCGGAGAAGGCCGGGCAGGGATGCGTACGGTTTGTACCTTTATCGAACTTAGGCCGCCCAGGTGAAGAGAATGGCCGTCCAAGGTGAACGGACGGTTAACGACGCCGGGACATTGGCTTACATCCGCCGGGTCCTATTGCGTTAGCTGCGTCACGTCCGTAGGGGTTGTGGCGCGGGCGGCACCGGCTGGCCAAGCAAATAGACTGGAGCGCATGGCCCCCGCTACTGGACTCTCCGCAAGCGCCCGATTCCTGCGCGGACGGGTCCGCACGGGTTTGGTCCGGAGCCGGAACTCCCTCGTGCCGGCCATCCAGATGACCGGCTGCGCGGTCGGCGCCTACGCGTTCGCGGAGTACGTGCTCGGCCACAGCGGCCCGCTTTTCGCCGCCACGTCCTCGCTCATCGCCCTGGGCTTTTCCCGGGACCCCAGGCTGCGCCGGGTGATCGAGGTCGGCCTGGGCTGCACCATCGGCATCGTGGTCGGTGACCTGCTGCTGCACTGGCTGGGCGCCGGAATCTGGCAGGCCGCCGTCGTGCTGCTCTTCTCGATCCTGCTGGCCCGCTTCCTGGACAGCGGCACCATTTTTACCACCCAGCTGGGGCTGCAGTCCCTTCTGGTGGTGCTGCTGCCGGCGCCGGCCGGGGGGCCGTTCACCCGCAGCATCGACGCCATCGTGGGCGGGGTGTTCGCCCTGCTGGTGACGATCCTGATCCCGAAGGACCCGCGCCGGGAACCCCGCAACGATGTCAAGAAGCTCCTGCACGAACTCGCCGAGGTGCTGCGTGAGTGCGCGTCCGCGCTGAGCGACAGCGACTCCACCCAGGCCTGGCATGCGCTCATCCGCGGGCGGAACTGCCAGCCGCTCGTTGACGCCATGCGGCAGTCCCTCCGGGCCTCCGGGGAAGTCGCGACGCTGGCGCCCGCCCACCGGCGGCACCGGGAGGAGCTGGACCAGATGGAGCAGTCCCTGGACTTCATCGACCTCGCGCTGCGCAACAGCCGCGTCTTTGCCCGCCGGCTGACCAGCGCCATCAACCATGCGGCACTGTCCGACGAGGCCACCCAGAACATCGCCGACGTCCTGCAGGACACGGCCGACGCCGTCGACGAGCTCTCGCTGGGCCTGGCCGAAGTGCACGACGGCGTCCGCCGAGCGCACCTGCGCACGGCGCGGGCGGACCTGCGGGAAATCGCCGGCCGGCTGCATCCGCGGCTGCTGGACGTGCAGCGGCTCGAGGGCGAAACGGTGGTCATGCTGTTCCGGCCGCTGATGGTGGACCTCCTCGAGGCGGCCGGGGTCGATTCCCGGGAAGCCCGGGACATCCTGCCGCCGTTGTAGCGGCCGCGGGCGTTCCTGTCGCTCTTGTTGTCGCTAGCCGCGGATAGGGTGGAGCAATGGCTACCAAGACTTCCCGGGCTACCAAGGCGCCGGGCTACAAATGCGCCGAGTGCGGCTGGACCACGGCCAAGTGGGTGGGCCGCTGCGGCGAGTGCCAGGCCTGGGGCAGCGTGGAGGAAACCGGCGGCGCCGTGGCGCGCACGACGGCGGCCACCACCGTGCTGGAGCCGGCCCGCCGGATCGCGGAGGTGGACGCCACGACGGCGGCGTTCCTGCCCACCGGCGTGGACGAGCTGGACCGTGTCCTCGGCGGCGGGCTGGTTCCCGGCGCGGTGATCCTGCTGGCGGGCGAACCCGGGGTCGGCAAGTCCACCCTGCTGCTGGATGTCGCGGCCAAATTTGCCCGCACCGCGCAGGACGTCCTGTACATCACGGGCGAGGAATCCGCCGCGCAGGTCAAGCTCCGCGCGGACCGGATCGACGCCGTCGCCGAATCCCTGTACCTCTCCGCTGAAACGGACCTCGGCCAGGCGCTGGGCCAGGTGGAGAAGCTGGAGCCCCGCCTGCTGATCGTGGACTCCGTGCAGACGCTGAGCAGCGCCGATGTCGAGGGCAGCGCCGGCGGCGTCTCGCAGGTCCGCGAGGTCGCCGCCTCCCTGATCGCCGCGGCCAAACGCCGCAATATGACCACCCTGCTGGTGGGCCATGTGACCAAGGACGGTTCCATCGCCGGGCCCCGGCTGCTGGAGCACCTGGTTGATGTGGTGTGCCAGTTCGAGGGCGAGCGCCACTCCCGGCTGCGGCTGTTGCGGGCCGTCAAGAACCGGTACGGCCCCACCGACGACGTCGGCTGCTTCGACCTGAACGAGGACGGGATCGTCGGCCTGGCCGATCCGAGCGGATTGTTCGTGTCCCGGACCAAGGAACCCGTGTCCGGGACCTGCATCACGGTCACCCTCGAGGGGCGCCGGCCGCTGCTGGCGGAGGTGCAGTCTCTGCTGGCCGAAAGTGCCAACGCGCAGCCCCGCCGGGCCACCAGCGGGCTGGACAGTTCCCGGGTGGCAATGCTGCTGGCCGTCCTCCAGCAGCGGGCCGGCTGCCTGCTGAACAAGGACGATTCCTACGTCGCAACCGTCGGCGGCGTGAAACTCAGCGAGCCCGCCACTGACCTCGCCGTCGCACTGGCCGTGGCATCGGCCAAGGCCAGGAAACCCCTGCCGCAGCGGCTCATCGCGTTTGGTGAAGTAGGTCTGGCCGGTGAGGTCCGCCCCGTGCCCGGCATCAACCAGCGGGTCCAGGAGGCCCACCGGCTGGGGTTCACCCACGCCGTGGTGCCCGCCAGCCCGAACGGCCCGGGGCCGGTGCCGGCGGGCTTCTCCGTCCGGGAAGTCGGGCACCTCACCGAGGCCCTGGACCTGCTGATCGGCTGAGACCTGAGCCCTCAGCCCCGCGTCCCCGCGTCCCCGCGGGCGACTTAGGACCCTATCCCCGCCCCAGGTATCCGGCGGAGAATGGGAACCAGGGACGGTCACCGACGGAGGGAACTGCCATGATGGGGTACTACGGAAACGGCTTCGGCTGGATGTGGCTCTGGGGCCTGCTCGTGCTGATCGGCATCGCCCTGCTGGTGCTGCTCGCGGTCCGGCTCTTCTCCGGCGGGGGTCCCCGCGGCGGAGCCGCCCAACCCGGACCCTACGGCGCGCCGCCCGATGGCCAGCCGGGGTTCCGCCCGGGCGGAAAAAGCCAGGCACGGCTGATCCTGGATGAACGCTTCGCGAGGGGCGAGCTGACCGCGGAACAATACCGCGAGAACCTGAAGGTACTCGGCGAGCAGCAGTAATGCGCCCGGTCAGCCGACGCGAAGCCCTGCTGCTGGGCGGCCTGGGCACGGCAGCCACAGTGGCGGGCGGCGCCGGGCTGTGGTCACTGGCTTCCACCCCGCAGCCGTTCGGCGGCGCAGGGACCGCACAAGGTCCCGGGCTGCGCAGTCCCGCCGAACTTCGCAGCACGGACGGCAGGCTCCAGCTCACCCTCGACGCCGCACGTGGACAGGCTGAACTCGGCGGTCTCACGGCCAGGCCCCTCTCCTACAACGGCATCTTCCCGGGCCCCACCCTCCGCCTGAGGCCGGGCGATGAGCTCGCCGTCAGGCTGGTGAACCACCTCGACGAACCGACCAACCTGCACGTCCACGGCCTGCACGTGTCCCCCCAGGGCGACGGCGACAACGTGTTCGTCGCGGTCGCCCCCGGAGAAGGGCACGACTACAGCTACCGGCTGCCGGCGGACCACCCGCCGGGCGTGTACTGGTACCACCCGCATCACCACGGCATGGTCGCTGACCAGATCTTCGCCGGACTGTTCGGCGCGATCATCGTCGAGGATCCGGAAGCCACCCCCATCAGCAGGGAACGGGTGCTGCTCGTCTCGGACACCACCCTGGACAACGCCGGGAACATCGCCGCGGTGTCACCCATGGGGCGCATGGCGGGCCGGGAAGGAGTGCTGCTCCTGCTCAACGGGCAGAGCCGCCCGCTCCTTACAGCCCGCCCGGGGGAACGGGAGAGGTGGCGGATCATTAACGCCTGCGCGGCCCGCTTCCTTCGGCTCCGGCTTGACGGCCAGTTGCTGCAGCTGATCGGCATGGATTCGGGCCGGTCCGCTGAACCCGAACCCGTGCAGGAGCTCCTGCTGGCGCCGGGCAACCGGGCGGACCTGCTGGTCACCGCCGCCGCCGGCGAATCCGTACTGCAGGCGCTCCCCTACGACCGCGGCGCCATGCCGGGAATGATGGGGCAGGGTCCGGGGCCTGCCCGCAGCGTCGCCGCGCTGGCGGGATTCCGGGTAGCCGGCGAATCCACGACGCCGCCGGGTGCCGTCCCGGCGCGGCCGGCCCCGGAGGACCTCCGCAACGCGGTGGTGGCCGCCCGCCGGCAGCTGACCCTGGCCATGGGAGCGGGGCCCGGAGGCCTGGGCGGCGGAATGGGCGGCATGATGCGGTTCACCATCAACGGCCTGGAATTCAGCGACGCGCGCACGGACACAATCGTCGCGGCCGGAACCGTCGAGGAATGGACGATTGTTAACACCAGCCCCATGGACCACCCCTTCCACCTGCATGTCTGGCCGATGCAGC
>DASWAW010000342.1:0-2174 GCA_036390955.1 Arthrobacter sp. | reverse complement strand
GACTACGGGGACGCCGCGGCCGGTCCCAGTCTGGTGGTGCCGGCTGGCTACGCCTTCGGCATCTGGGCGCCCATCTATGCCGGTCTCTTCAGCCACGCCGTCTACCAGGCGCTGCCGGCCCGGCGCCGTGACCCGGTGCTGCGCCGTACCGGATGGGCCACGGCGTGCGCGGTGGGCCTGTCCGGGTTTTGGGTGTGGGCGCAGGACGCCCCGGGCTTGGAGCTGTCATTGATCGCCGTAACCGCTGCGGCAGCCGTGACGGCCTACACCCGGGCGGCGCCGGTGCTTCCGACCGAGGCCGCGTCGGTGCGCGACCGATGGCTGGTGCAGGTCCCGCTAGGGCTTTTCAGTGGCTGGATCACGGTAGCGACGGTGGCTGGCAGCGGTGAGGCCCTCATCACGTCAGGTATCAGCGCCCCCTGGCCGGGCGCCGAGGCCTGGAGCACGGCTGCGCTGATGGCCGCGGGCGGGGCCGCTGCCGGGTTGGCGTGGTGGCGGCCGATCTCCCTGGCCTATGCCGCCGCCGTGACCTGGGGGCTGGCCGGGGTCGCCGTGCGGGTGCTTCCCCAGCACCCGGCGCCAGGTACTGCCGCGTTAGTGGCCGGAGCGGCAGTGGCGGCGGCCGGGGTGGCAGGCGCACGAAGGCGCCGGGCTGCCCGAGCCGGGGCCGGGCGTGCATCCGGGACGGGAACTGCCGCCCCGACCCCGTAAGGAGCTCACTGCTCCAGTCCCGTGGTGAAGCGAGAACCACCACGGCGGCCCCTTAATGGGCCCATCCCGTCGCAACAGCAGCCGTGCCGTATTCCGTCGCCCGGTGCACCCGGTGCACCCGAAATCGGCAAACGCAGCCATTGATGCAGCTTTCGCTGATGTAGTCGCTTGTTGGGCATAACCACCGCCAGAACATCCGACAGGACCGCGAATCTTTACGTGACAAACCTCATTAGTTACGTGATTACATCCTAATGTCAGGACAAACTATTGACATGAGTGAGCTAAATCACCATGATCGAGGTAAGCAATATTCCGGCGGCTGCAAAGTAGCAGCCCGGAGCTGAGATCAAAGGAGATTCACGGTGGCTAAATTTTCCTGGCGCAAGGCGGCCCTGGTGGCAGCAGTTGTGCCGATGCTGGCAATGAGTGCCTGTTCAAGCACCGGCGGCAAGCCCGCAGACTCAGGCAATGCGGCGGGCGGCGGCCAGGTCGCCTCGACGCCCCGGATCAAGATCGCCCTGATCACCCACGCTCCGGCCGGTGACACCTTCTGGGACACCGTCCGCAAGGGCGCCGAGGAAGCGGCGGCGAAGGACAACGTGGAACTGCTGTACACCGGCGATCCGGAAGCCGGCCGGCAGGCCCAGCTGATCCAGCAGGCCATCGACCAGAAAGTGGACGGCATCGCCGTCACCCTGGCCACTCCTGACGCGCTGAAGGACTCGCTGAAGAAGGCCACCGACGCGGGCATCCCGATTGTCAGCCTGAACGCCGGCGAATCGGTCTCCGCCCAGCTGGGAGCGTTCACGCACTTCGGCTCCAACGAGCAGCTCGCCGGCCAGGCCGTGGGCACCAAGCTGGCCGATGATGGCTACAAGCACCCGATCTGCGTGATCCAGGCGCAGGGGCACGTGGGACTGGAAGCCCGGTGTGCCGGTGTGAAGGCCAAGGTCCCCGGAACGGAGATCCTTTACGTAAACGGTGCGGACATGACCTCGGTCGAGTCGACGGCAACCGCCAAGCTGCAGGCCTCCAAAGAAGCTGATGTCATCATCGGGCTGGGCGCTCCCATCACGCTCACCCTCATCAAGTCCGTGGCGACGGCCGGCAGCTCGGCCAAGGTTGCCAGCTTCGACCTCAACAAGGACCTGGCGCAGAAGATCGTTGACGGCACTGTGCTGTTCACGGTGGACCAGCAGCCTTGGCTGCAGGGCTACGGTGCGGTTGATGCGCTGTGGCAGAACAAGCGCGGCGGATTCAAGATCGGTGGCGGCCAGCCCGTCCTGACGGGTCCCGCGATCGTCGACAAATCAAATGCAGCCGATGTCCTGAAGTTCGCCGAGCAGGGTATCCGCTAACAGCCCGCTGGCCGGGCCGGTTCGCGCCGGCCCGGCAGCAAGGAGAATTATCATGACCATCACCCAGACCAAGCCAAAGCCCGCGGCGCCCGATGAGCGCGT
>DASWAW010000341.1:0-21072 GCA_036390955.1 Arthrobacter sp. | reverse complement strand
AATCGGAGTGTAGGCCTCCAGCGGAACGTGCACGCTGTGGGAGGCGCGGGCAGGCGTCCGGTTGTCCAGGAGCAGTCCCGCGATCGGCAGCCCCGCGAACGCCCGCAGCCAGTCGCCGACGTACATGGAGGCATTCTCGGCATTGTCGGCGTCGAGGCCGCTGGTGTCGTCGGCGCCCGAGAAGCGGTGTGTTCCGATGAGCCACGCCATCGGCGACGGGAAGCGCAGCACCACGGGCTGGCGGGCTGTCTTGGCGAAGACGGTGACGAAGTCCAGCACCGCCCTGTTGACGTCGTCGTCCCCCAGCAGAGTCCGCAACGCGAAACCCGTCCGGGATCTGGCCGCCATGGCGGTCTCGAGCCCGGTATTGCCGGCGGTCAGATGACCGTACAGCCGGTCCAGGTCCAGGAGGGCGACGTCCGGCCGGAGCAGCCCCTGCGCCTGGGCGAAGAAAGCCGCGTAGGCAGTGGCGTTGTCCCAGGGGACGGGCCGGCCGCGAAGCAGCACGGATGCTGCGTACGCGTGGTGGTCGAACACCACAGCTTTCGGCCGCCCCGACGGAGGGGAGGCCACAACGTTGGCGAGGGTGGTGGCAGTGGAAGTGGGCATGACGTCTTTCTCCAAACTCTTGGCTGATAAATGCCTCCGGCGCCGCACCGTCCTGGATTGGGGAGGATGCGGCGCCGAAGGGTTCGTGGGTTGCTGCGTCCCAGTCCGGGACGTGCCGCAACGGTCTAGGACTTGCGGTGGACAACTTCCCCGTGCTTGAGTTCAAGCTCGCGGATTCGCTCCTCCAGTGCGCTGATCTTCACTTCCCTGCGGTCCGGAAGCATGATCAGCGGCAGCTTGTCGATGGTCGCTTTGACCCGTTCCGGCCCGTTGTTGGTGAAGTGGGTGGCCGTGAGCTCCTCCGTATCGTCGCCCCAGGACCCGTAGTAGAGCAGGTCCTTCGGGGGCTCGGTCTTCACGTAGCCCTCAAGGAACTCCTTGTACGGCTTGCCGCGGGCGATCCGCGCCTGCCGTGAGTCGTGGCGCAACTGGGCGGTTGCCTCCTGGTCCACCACGAAGGTGTCGGGATTCCAGACGACGCCGTAGATGCTGGTGGCAACCTTCGGTGAAATGCGGCCCAGCTCCAGGTCCTTGGCCACCGCTTCCGGGTCGCGTTCCAGAACGTCCCCATACCCCCCGCCGGAGCCCTGGGCGATCATGTACATTTCGCCGTCCTTGGCGACGTCGAACTGCAGCCCCATATGGGAAGTGGTGTACTTGCCGCCCTCGTAGGGCTGTTCGTTCATGATCCGTTCCATGGACAAATCGAATTTGCTGGAGTCCTTGCGGATAACGTCGTAGATGTTGATGCCCTTGACCATGGCCAGCGGTGTGGTGCTGCAGCCGTAGCCGCCGAACATCCCCGTGACGGACGAGAACTTGGACCCCGAGGTGACGGTCATGAAGCCCCACATCGGAGTTCCCTCGGCGGCAACGATCATCTCGTAGCCCATGCCCCCGCTGTTCTTGCCGAAGCCCTGGTTGTCCCGGACGATCCGCTTGCTGACCAGCTGCATGAAGGGAACTTCCTCTTCCATGACTTCCTGTTCAGCGGTGTCAGCCATGGCACAGAACAACGGTGAGACAGCGTCCTCACCGTCGCGGAATGCTTTCGCACCGCCGCCCATGCCGTTGAGGTCGGCGCACAGGTTTCCCACCTGGTCGCCGTGCTGGGTCAGGCCGCCCCACAGGAACGTGTTGATCTGGTTGAACCACGGAGCCAGGACATTGGAGAACTTCTCCGGGTTGGAGAACTGCATCTTGGCGAAGGCTGTCTGCAGGGCAGAGAATCCCCGGAACGAGGCCTGCAGCGACTGTCCCATCGGGGCGTCGTACCCGGCGTCGGCCCACGTGTGTTCATCCGAAATGATGTCGATGGGCGACATCGCGGAGGTGCAGCGGGGAAGGTCGGGCCACCAGAACGCCAGGATCGCCTGCATCATCATCGACTTGACCGAGCACAGCGGGGAGTTGATGGCCCGGTTGAGGATTTCCGGGCCCGTCCCCCTCAGGTCCACCGTCATTTTGTCGCCCTTGACCGTCACCTTGCAGGCGAACTTGATCAGGATGTTCTCCTTAAGCGTGGAGTCCATGAACTGGTTGAAGGACACGGTCCCGTCCGGCAGTTCACTGATGCGGCGCTTGACTTCCTGCTCCACGTCTTCAACGGTGACGCGCAGGGCAGCGACGAAGGTCTCCACTCCCACTTCGTCGATGATGCTGTCGACGCGTTCCTGGATGCGCTGGACGGCACCGATCTTGACCTTGAGGTCGGCCAGTTGCAGCTTGGGGTCACGGACCGAGTGCTGCAGGAACGTCAGCAGGTCCCGGCGCAGATCGCCCTTCTCGACGATCTTGAACGGGGACATCCGGAGGCCGTCGTCGAACGGGGTCTCGGAGCCTGACGGCATTCCGCCGGGCTCGCAGGCCCCGTTCTCGCCCTCGTGAATGGTCGCGGCGACCCAGGCGATGATTTTTCCCCCGCGGAAGATCGGCATGATCATGGACTGGTCCGTGTTGTGGACGTTTCCGTACCGGGCATCGTTGTGGATGAATCCGTCGCCGGGGTTGATCCCCACCGTCGGCTCGTCCTTCCAGTACTTCATGATGTAGCGGATCGGGTGGTGCAGGATCGCCGAGAACGCGATCACGCCGTGGCAGGACAGGTAGGTGACGTCCCCTTCGGCGGTGTAGATCGCCGTCGTCAGGTCCCCCCATTTGGCGCCGGGAGCGGCACCCATGGCCTCGCACATTTCGTAGCCCTCGTCCAGGGCGCCGGCCAGGCGCTTGCGGATGCGGTCCACTTTGATGGGGTCCACACCTTTGGCGATGCACTCCTCCTCGTAGGCGGAGCGGGAGGTGATCTGGTGGCTTCGCATGATGGCCGGGTCAGGGCCGAGGAAGAGGGTTGTTTCGTCCATAAATTGGTCCACCCACTGCTGCTCCTGGGCAGTCAGCGGCTGGGAAGTGTCGCCGGCGGTATCGCCGGCTGTATCTCCGGCTTCGCCGGTCGTGCTGGGTTCATTTGCTGTAAGCGTCATTGCTGTCGAGCTCCTTCAATGGGATTAGCGGGAAGGTCTGGATGGGATCCGTGCGGCACGGGATCAGTCTTTGAGGAACCACACGGCCCCCTGGGAGGTGGGTTCCAGCCGCCATCCCGGTTCCACCAGATACGTGGTGTTTTCCGTGGTGACGATGGCCGGGCCGTGGATGACGTGCTGGTGGTGGAGGGCCTCGGCGTCGTACACCGGGGTGTCCACGGCGCCGTCGATCTTCACGAAGTGGACCTGCCGGGTGCCGACCGGGCTGGGCATGGTCCTGTCGTGTCCGGTGTCGATGGAATCGAACTTGACCACGTCCCCGTCCACGTAGGACGACACCCTCACGGTCTGGGCCCGGATGCCGGCCTCGGGAGCCTGGCTGCCGGCGCCGTAGCGCTTGCCGTAGATATCCGAGAACGTCCGGATCAGGTGCAGCACGTCCGCGACGCCGTTCACACGGTTGATGTCAAAAACGACGGCGGTGGTCACCAGCTGGTTGCCGTAGCGCATGTCCATTTCGAGGCTGTAGCGGATGTCGGCGGCGTTGTACCCCTGACGGATCAGGTCCTCCTTGCCCTTGGCTTCCAGTTCCTGGATGACGTTGTTCAGTTCGTCGTAGCTTTGGTAGAGGCCGCGGTCCGTGGGGTTGTAAAGCACCACGTGGGAGCCGCGCTCATGGATGTGGAGGGGTTTCATGTTGCCGGCGCCGCAGGCCGAGAATACCGAGGAAAACGGCGGCGCGAGGATCCTGCGGATGCCGGCGTGATCGGCGATGCCGCAGGCGTGCAGGGGGCCGTTGCCCCCGTAGGCCAGCATGGTGAAGTCTTCCGGGAGGTATCCCCGGACCCGCAGCTCCTTGGCCATGCCGATCGCCATCTGCTCGTCGACGGCGTTCTTGATGATCTTGGCGACCTGGATGGTCTCCATGTTCAGGTCATCAGCGAGAACCTCGTCGATTGCGTAGATGGAACGCTTCTTGTTCAGCTTGATGTAGCCGTTGGCGTAGTTGTCCGGGTCCAGGTACCCCAGGACCAGGTCAGCGTCCGTGACTGTGGGCCGGAGGCCGCCGCGGTCGTAGCAGGCGGGGCCGGGATCGGAGCCTGCTGATTCCGGCCCGATCTGCACCGCATGGTGGATGCGGTCATAACTGGCAATCGAACCGCCGCCCGCACCCAGCGTCAGCAGGTGGATCATGGGAACCGAGACCAGCCAGCGGCCGATGGTCGGCTGGAAGTCGTAGTGCTTGACTCCGCCTTCCGGGACCAGGCCGATGTCGAAGGACGTGCCGCCCATGTCGGTCGAAATCACGTTTCCCAGGCCGGTGCTGTCGGCCAGATGCTGGGCGGCGCCGACGCCGGCGATGGGGCCGGAATGGATGGTCTGCAGGGCGTCCGTCGAGTTGGACTGCGCCATGCCGCCGGAGTTGTGGATGACAAGCATGGGCTTGTCGTAGCCGGACGTACGCAGGTTGTTGGAGAGCTGCCCCAGCGCGTGGAACATGATCTCGTGCAGGAACGCGTCCACGATCGTCGACGTCGCACGGACGTACTCGCCTTTTCGGCCCGACACCTGGCTTCCCAGCAGGACGGGGATGGCCCCGAGCTCGTGGGCCGGGTACTCGTCCAGGATGATCTCCAGGATCTGCTGCTCATGGACCGGGTTTTCGGTCGAATTGACCAGGGAGACCACGATCGCTTCCGCTCCGGCGTCCACAAGTTCGCGCACCTGGGTGCGGACGTCGTCCTCCATCAGCGAAACAACCACCTTGCCGGCGGAGTTGATTCGCTCCTTCACCGAGCGGATCAGGGCGCGGGGCACGAGCGGATCGGGGCGGGTGGCATCAGGCATGTTCTGCTGTTTGGACGGGTCCAGTCCTTCGCCGTAGCCACGGCCGCGGGACAGCGGGATGGTGTCCTCGAAGCCGTGGGTGACCAGTGCCCCCACCCGCGGGCCTTTGCCTTCGATCAGGGCGTTGGTGCCGAGTGTGGTGGCATAGCGGACCGAATCGACTTCCTTCAGGACGAGGTCCCGGTCCAGTCCGGCGCGTGAGCAGGCGAGGTCGAGTGCCTCATTGAAGCCCTGGGCCAGGTTGTGGTGCGTTGTGAGCGCCTTTGCTTCAACGTACTGGTCTTCCCAGGCAAAAAAGCAGTCGGTAAATGTGCCGCCGATGTCGACGGAAATTCGCTTCATGACCAGTGGTCTCCTTTATTCCAAGTACTAGCTGAACGAATGGGGGGAATGGTTGTGCGTGTTGTAGGAGCCGAGGGCCGGAGTGAAATCGGCAACCGCTTCTTCGCCGGGTCCGTAGTTGATGACGACCTCGGGCTTGGTGCCGCGCTTGATCCACGTTTCGCGGAGCGAGTCGATGTCCCAGAGCATGTCCACCGTGGGCGGGTGTCCCGGCGGTACGTACTCCGTTTCCAGTTGTGTCCCGCAGCCCGGGCAGTAGAACTCGAGAATCCGGCAGAAGGTGGGGTCCGGGGCGAACGTGAATTCGTACTTCTCCGGGTCCAGGATCGACTGGTGGATTTCCGTGGGGTCCCGGTCGTAGACCAGGGTCCCCTCCTTGTAGTTGCCCCGGGCCTCGCCGAGGTCCTGGTTGCATACCTTGCAGTTCCACCGCTCGGTGTCGAGATCGATGATCAGATATTCCGTCATTGGAATTCGCATAGCGTGTCTCACCTGTTTTCTTGCTGGTTGTTTGGGGGTCACTTCTGGAGGGTGTCTGTGAGCATGAGGTCGCCGGAGACCGTCACGTCAAAGACCCAGCCGTGCGGCACCCGGGCCGTGAAATAGGGGCCTTCGACGATCGCGGGGCCTGCCGCCGATGCCCCGGCCGTTTGGCTGTCCAGGTCGAAGACCTGCACTTCGTCCACTTTGTCCACGGCGGAGCGGACCTTCCGGGTGGAGGCGGCGACGGCGGGCGTCTTCGCCACTGATTCGGCCCGCCGGATCGATGCGTGCGGCAGTTCGTACCGGGCGGTCAGGGTCAGCATGGTGTTGTGTTCGCTGCTGCCGGGCTGCGGATCCGAAGCCAGGTACGGCAACTCGGACACCAACTGGCCGTCGGCGTCTTCCAGCACCACGTTCCATTCGAGCCGGCAGTCATCAATTTCGTGGCCCTCCTGGAACATGTCCCGGGTAGCCCGGGCCAGCAGCGCCGCCCTGGTTGCGCCGAAGTTTTGCGCGTCCATTCCCGCGACATTCGCCTCGTAGGTCTGCGCAATGTCCGAAAAACCGATTCCGAAGGCTGAGAAGACCGCGGCCATCTGCGGCACCAGGACGCGGCGGACGCCGGCGATCCGCGCGGCACCACAGGCGCTCATCGGTCCGGCACCTCCGAACGCGGCAACTGTTGTGGCGGACCCGGCCTCGACGTCGGCGGCAAAGGACTCCGACATGCGGTGGAAGTAGGCGGCCTCCATCCGGATCAGGGCGTCATGGAGGGTGATCCCCAGCGGCTCTGCGATGACCTCGGTGATGACTGCGCGGGACCGTTCCGCGTCAAGGCTGAAACCCCCATCGAGGTAGGTGTCCGGATCGAGGACGCCGAGCAGCAGATTGACGTCCGTGATGGTGGCCTGCTTGCCCCCAAAACCAAAACAAGCAGGACCGGGTGCAGCCCCGACGCTCTCGGGCCCGACGGTAATGACGCCGTCGCGCAGAGCGATGACGGAACTGCCCCCCACGCCGCTGGAGTGGACGTTGCTCATCTCGAATGAGACCGGGACTCCCTGGATGGAGCCCCTGCGGTCCGTCGAGATCGTCGAGTTCTTCACCGAGCCGACGTCGGTGGTGGTGCCGCCGACGTCGATCATCAGGACGTGCGCGAGCCCGTAGGCCGAGGAGAGGGCCTTGGTTCCTTCCAGCCCGCCGCGCGGGCCGGAGGAGTAGGTCTTCAACGCGACGGATTTGGCCACCCGTGACGAGGCGCCGTCATTGCGGTAGATGAGGAGCGGGTTCTTGACCTTGTGGTCCCGCAGCCGGTGCTCGGTGCTGTAGAGGAACCGCTCCATGGTGGGGTGCAGGAAGGAGTTGATGATGCCGGACCACACCCGGCGGGCCTGGACGGTGTCGGGGGTGAACTCCCAGGAGAACAGCATGGGAACCGAGCCCAGCAGATGGCGGGGGAACTTCCGGAGCAGAACGCCTTTGACGGCCTTCTCCTTGTTGCGGTCCGCCATGGCGATGACAAGCCGTGCGGCGCCGTCGGTCGTCAGCCGGTTGACATGCTTCACAATTTCGTGGGCGAGCTCCTCGACGTCCAGTTCAGCGTCGATGACTGCCACCCGCGTGCCGACGAGGTCTGCAAAGAGCTCAGCTGCCGCCACCCCGTTGCGGAGCTCGCCGGCCAGCGTGGGGCTGTCGGTGAGGATGCCTATCCGGGGACCCTTGCGCTCCACAAGGGCGTTGGTTCCCTGGGTGGTGGAGTACCGGATGTGACGGGTTGAGTGCAGAAGCCCGGGGAGATCCTCTTCGCCGAAGATTTCCTTGGAAGCTTTGGCCATGCCGTCGAAGAGACACTGGGAGAGGTCGAAGGGCGTCGTGAGGGTCTTCGTGAACGAAAAATTCTCACCGTCCCAGACACAGATATCGGTCAGCGTCCCACCGTTGTCGATGTTAATGAGCCGTTCCATTGATACTCCTTTGTATGTTGAGGCGCGGTGACACCAGCGGGGTATTCCCCAACCTGCGACTGTGATCCAAGCCACATTGAGGACTGGTCTCAGTGTGGCTCAGCAGCCGGAGTGGCCCGCAACCACCTGACCGGGTGGACTATTCGGGGCGTTGGGCGACTACCCGGGTGGTCCCCCGGTGAAGTGCTGGCCCGACGTCGGCAATGCGGCCCGCGCCGGTGCCGGAGGTAGTGTCGGAGCATGATGCAGACTGCCGCCGTGTCGGCCTTGACCTCCTACCACTGGCTCGGCATCCCGATCGCGATCGCCGGGGCGGTCCTGCTCGCCCTGGGAACACTTTTCCAGCACAAAGCCATCGAAGTTCAGGGCCCGGCCGGCGGGCGTGCAGCCGGGAGCATGGGCGGTGGGCGCCTGCAGGCCCTCCTGCGGAAACCGGTATGGCTGGGTGGTACGGCCATGCTCGGAGCGGCGATTCTCCTTCAGCTCACGAGTCTGAGGTTCTCGCCCCTGGTCGTCGTTCAGCCCATCGGGGCCGTGGCCCTGGTCGTGACCACCTTGGCGACGGCCCGGATGACCCGCAGGCCCCCCGGGCGCAGGGCAGTCACGTCGGTTGCTCTGTGCGTCGCCGGAGTCGGTGCGTTCGTTGCTGTCGCGGCCGTGTTTGCGGTGGACGTGGAGGTCAGCGACCGACACCTCATCACGATCCTGGCAATGCTCGGGGTTGTCCTCGTGGCACTGTCAGTAGGCTTCGGTCTTTGGCGCCGCCGCTGGGGTGCGGTGGTTTTCACAGCCGGCGCCGGGATCCTGTTCGGCTTCGTTGCCGCCCTGGCCAAAACCGTTATTGCCCGCCTTTTCCAGGGCGACTTCGAATGGTTGTCCCTGACGTGCCTGGGGGGACTGATTTTGGCCGCGTTGTTCGGGACGTTCCTGGTCCAGAACGCGCATGCCCGGGGCACGCCTGAACTCGTCGTCGCCGGGCTGACGGTCATTGATCCGCTCGTCGCCGTCGCCATCGGCATCATCATCCTCGGAGAAACCGGCACCGCCCCACCACAGGCATACATCGCTTTCATCCTTTCCGGGGCAACAGCCGTTGCCGGTGTCATCCTGCTGGCCACGGTTAAGCAGCACCGGGCACCCGAGGCCGCCCCCGGCAAACGATCAATGGTGTGACTCAGCCACCGGCCGTGCCCCGGGCTCAAACGTGCGGCTGGTCAGGGCCGGGTCCCGGGCATTTTCCGGGTCAGTTCGCCTGCCGCGCCGCGGGTCTGGCTGGGACACCTGATCGTTGCTAGCGTGGCGGAATGAATCCGTCGAAGACTCCGGCCGAGATCCTCAACATAGCCGGTTCCGAGGTTCGCATCTCGAGTCCGGACAAGGTGGTGTTCCCCGAGCCCGGGCTGACGAAGCTCGACCTGGTGCGCTACTACCTCGCCGTCGCGGAGGGTGCGCTGCGGGGCGCCGGCGGACGGCCCATGGTGCTCAAACGCTTCCCGAAGGGGATCGGCGCTGAGCCGTTCTTTCAGAAGCGCGTGCCCGAAAACCACCCCGACTTCATCGACACGGTGACGCTGCACTACGCGTCGGGGACGTCAGCCGAAGAGGCCGTCATCCGGAATGCTGCGGGCTTGGCGTGGGTCGTGAATCTCGGATGCCTGGACCTCAACCCGCACCCCGTGCGCGCCGAGGACCTGGAGCACCCCGACGAGCTCCGGGTGGACCTCGACCCGATGCCGGGCGTCGACTGGTCGCAGATCGTCGACGTCGCCTACGTCGCACGGGAGGTGCTCGACGACGTGGGACTGGTGGGGTGGCCGAAGACGAGCGGTTCGCGGGGACTCCACATCCTGGTCCGCATCGCGCCCCAGTGGTCATACCGCGACGTGCGGCTCGCCGCCGAGACCCTCGCCCGCGAGGTTGAGAACCGGGCCCCCGGGCTCGCCACCGCCCGGTGGTGGAAGGAAGAGCGCGGCGAGAGTGTGTTCGTCGACTTCAACCAGAACGCCAAGGACCGCACCGTGGCATCGGCCTACTCGATCCGGCCCCTGCCCGACGCCCGCGTCTCGACGCCGCTCACCTGGGACGAGGTTTCCTCCACCCGGCCGGAACAATTCACGGTCCCCACGGTGCTTGAGCGCTTCGCAGCGGTGGGCGACCCCCATGCCGGCATCGACGGCGCGGTGGGGACGCTCGAGGGACTCATCACCTTGGCTGCCGAGCTCGGCCCGGCCGAAAAGCCGCCGCGGGGCGGAGACGGCTCCGGCCGCCGGCAGTCGGTGATGCCCCTTATCGAGGTGGCACGTACCAGGACCAAGGCCGAGGCGCTCGAGGCGCTCGAGGAATGGAAGACCCGGCATGCGGATCTCGTCCCGGCCCTGCATCCGGCCGACATACTCGTCGACGGAATGCGCGGATCGAGTTCGCTTTGGTACCGGGTGCGGGTGAACCTGCAGCACGTCCTCGAAAATGAGCGTCCGCCACAGGAGGAGCTCATCGCTGACTACGACCCCTGGGCGGGTAAAGAGTGGCCGGGGCGCCCCGGGCCCTGACCGATAGCCTCCGCAGCCTGGTCGTTGGCACCCACCCGTGGTGGCACCGGGAGCGGACCGTCAGTTGATCAGTACTCGCCCTTGATCACGAAGTAGGAGCCGCGGATCACGCCCGCCAGCTTCGACTTCTGGCGGGCGAACTTGAAACGTGATGCCAGCTCCTCCGGAATCTCCATACCTTCGGCCAGTTTGAATCCGACCGCTCGCTTCCCGCCGTCCTCGATGCTGTACATGACGTTGACGGACAGCCCCGACTCGTAGAACACGTAATCCATCCGCAATCCGCCCACTTCGAAGGCGGTCGCTTCGAGCGGGCGGGAGCCGATGACGATGTCACGCTCTTCCTTGAGGATCCGGCTCACCCGGTCGACCACCTCCGGAACCTCGCTTGCAGGGCTCACAGTGAAGACATGGTCGTACTTGTTGCGGTAGTAGCGCCCCTCATTTGCGCGCAACCCAGCGAGCGCCTCGGCGACCGGAGAGGATTCCAGGCCAACAATGGAAACGTTTTCGAAGTCAACAACGTACGGCATACGCACTCCTGATTAGTTTGTGTGGGACCAACGATAACGTGACGACACGCTTCCCCGCCGTCCGAACGCGGTCGCGTTCCGCCCCAGGCCGTCAGCGACCGGACGAATGCCCGAAGCGTGAGCAACGCCCATCCCTTGCACCGCTGAGCCGCGTTTGTAGACTGCAAAGGTATGCACCGTTGCGATCGGCAGGCGATAGGAATGAACATGGCGACTTTTCGGGATCTCCACAACACTGCGTCGCCACTGGTGCTGCCCAATGCGTGGGACGTCGGATCCGCCTTGGCCTTTGCGACAGCGGGATTCCCGGCCGTCGGTACCACCAGCTTTGGTATTGCGGCAAGTGCCGGCCTGCCCGACGGCGGCCGGTCCAGCAAGGCCGTAACCGCCGCGCTGGTGGCGCAGCTGTGCCGCCTGCCTGTCCACGTCACGGCGGACATCGAAGACGGCTACTCCGATGACCCCGCCGAGGTTGCCGAACTTGTGGCCCAACTGGCTACCGTGGGCGTGGCCGGGGTCAACCTGGAGGACAGCACGTCCGGGCACCTGGTCGATCCAGCAGCCTTCGCCGACAAGGTCGCCGCCGTCAAGCGACGCAGCCCGGCTGTCTTCGTCAACGCCCGGGTGGACAACATATGGTTCGGCGAACAGGCAACTGTGGAAGCCGTCCTGCTCCGTGCCGCTGCCTACGCCGAGGCCGGGGCGGACGGCATCTTTGTCCCCGGACTTACAGTCCCGGAGGACATCCAGGTCATCACCGCCGGCATTGGTCTGCCGGTTAACGTGCTGGCCCATCCTTCCCTGACGGTTGCCGAACTGGGTGAGCTGGGGGTCCGGCGGGTGAGTTCCGGCTCCCTGCCGTACCGCGCCGCCGTTGACGCGGCGGTGAACGCGGTGACCGCCCTGCGTGACGGCAAGCCGTTGCCGGCCGCCACTCCGTACTGGGAGATGCAATCGCGCCTCGTATCATTCCGCCAGCGCCTCACGGGGTGAACGCCGGTCGATGCGATCCCGTCCAACGCCCACCCCGGCGAACTCCGTAGTCCCGTCAACAGCAGCCAGTGATCCCTGGCCCCGCCGGTCCCTCAAGTCACCGGCTCGATCCGGGCCGGGCGGACCCCTGGAAGCCACATAGTCCGGGGTGGTGTTGCTGTCACGAATCGATCAATACGATGTTGACATGGAGCGACGGATCAACGACGTCCTGGTTCATTACGTCGAGCACGGTTCCGGTGTGCCGCTTATTGCGCTTCACGGCGCCGGTGTGGACCACCGCGAGATCGAGGCGGCGATCGAGGCCGTCGTCCCCGGCTCGGGATACCGGCGGATCTATCCGGATCTGCCAGGAATGGGCCGCTCCACCGCCGGCGACCTGCGTAGCAACAACGATGTGGTGGCGCTTATCGCTGACTTCATTGATCGTTTAGAGGCCGGACCGGTGATGCTGCTTGGGCATTCCTACGGCGCATATCTTGCACGCGGCGTTGCAGCGCAGCGGCCAGACATCGTGCGCGCTCTGGCCTTGCTGTGCCCCGTCGCCGAGCGCTCACAAAATGTGCCCGACCATCAAGTGGTTCGTCAGGACGCTAACGCATACGACGAACTCGAACCTGGGCAACGGCACGGTTTCGATGAATACTTCGTCTTGCGCACACCGGCCACCGCCCGCCGCTACCGCAGCCATGTCGTGCCGGGCACCGTGCTCGTCGATGCGACGGGGCTGGGCCGAATCTTCGCCGGATGGACGGTCGACGTCGGATCGGGCACCTTCCCGGGCCTGACCCTGATCGCGGCCGGACGACGCGATTCGATCGTTGGGTACACCGACGCAATCGACTTGCTGGAGCGCTATCCGGGTGCCACCCTGGCCGTAGTAGACGGCGCGGGCCATGCACTCATGCACGAGCGGCCCGAGCTCCTCGCCGCGTTGCTCGGTGATTGGCTTGACCGGGCTCGCCCGGATGACAAGTGACGACATTCGCCCAGGGTCTCGGGCCGATCCCTGTACGAGGACCCGCGGTTATTTGAGGGTTTCCTCCAAAAGATTCCTTCTGCGCGGCTCCTGATTCCGTGGAGCATCCGCCGGGACATGATGAAACTGGCAACCTCCACCGCCTCGACCAGGCACCGGGCCCACCACTGCCGGTAGTCATACCGCTCCCGCACCAGCAGCCGGGTGGTTACCCTTGCTGCGCGGACATCGAGACCGTTACTGCCGCAAAGCGATTCCGCCGCGCTGGTAAGGTCCGCGCAGGTAAGGAAGGGAACGACGCCGTCACCAACCGCCGCGCGTCGGCGTATGTCCCTTGCGGGCATCGTCCGGCATTGCCATTTCGGCCCGCAAGCCTAAGAGCCGGATCGGACGGCCCGCTTCGATTCCGGCTGTGAGGTCCAGGGCCCGCGCGAGGATTTCGTTCCGGTCGAACGTCTCGGGAATCTTCCTCGCATGGGTTTTCGTCAAGAACGGTGCGTACCGAACCTTGAGGGTCAGCCCAACGACCGGCCGTCCTTCGGCCACAACATCCTCCAGGACACGCGCTGTCAGCTCCCGTACGGCGTCGTCCACCTGGGCGGGATCGGTTAGGTCCCGCTGGAAGGTGGTCTCCCGGCTATGCCCGCGGGCAACCCACGGTGTGTCGTCCACTACGCTGGCGCCGTCCCCGCGTCCGAGCTCCGCGTACCAGGGACCCATCCTGGGGCCGAATTCCGGGACCAGGTCCTGGGGGTCGGACGCGGCGAGCTCGGCGACTGTATTGATACCGAGTTTGGCCAGCCGGCCCGACACCTTCGTTCCGACGCCCCACAGGTCCATGGTGGGCCGGCTGCCCATGACGTCAAGCCAGTTCCCGGCAGTGAGACGGAACACGCCGGCCGGCTTGCCGAACCCCGTGGCGACCTTGGCCCGGACCAAGGTGTCGCCGATGCCCACGCTGCAATGCAGCTGCGTTTGCTCCAGGACAGCGGCCTGCAGCAGCCGGGCGTAGGCTTCCGGATTCTCTGTCTCAATGCCGACAAAGGCTTCATCCCAACCCAGCACCTGAACGGTGGCGCCGGGCTGAGCGCGCAGGGTAGCCATCACCGTTTCAGACGCCGCGAGGTAAGCCTCATGATCGACGGGCAGGATCACCGCGTCGGGCACTTTCCGGGCCGCAACGCGCAAGGGCATTCCGGAACCCACACCGAACGCCCTGGCTTCATAGGATGCGGTCGACACCACAGCTCGTTCCGTCGGGTCGCCCCGGCCGCCCACAATGACCGGCCGGCCCGCAAGCTCCGGCCGCCGAAGAATTTCGACCGCCGCGATGAACTGGTCGAGATCGACGTGCAGCACCCACCGGATTCCGCTCACGCCACCAGTCTGCCCCAAACATCCCCGGCAAGCATCGGCTCTTGAGCTTTCAGCCGTGGGAGATCCGCGCCGGGGCCAGCGGCTTGTACAATTACCTTGGTTCTCCAGTCCCCCCAGCTTGGAGAACCGGGAGCCTCCGCGCTTGAGTCCTGGACTCGCGCGGAGGTTTTCCTCATACGCCCGATGGAAATCCGCGCTGCTAGCCGGGGGCGAGCAAATTGGCTAGGAGTCCCGGAGAGGGCGTCAACGGCCGGGCCAGGGGAAAGTCAGGCGGCCGGCACGGCGCCGCGAACTCCCCCGGTCGGCCGGGCGGGACGCGGCGCGACGCGTTCGGTGCCCGGATGTGAGATCGGTTGAGGACATCCAGCAGGTGCTTCCAGAACAGCAAGCGGGAGTTCGCGGTGAACAAGATAGTCGCACGCTGCCAGGCCAACCATCCTCACACCCGGGCATCGGCTTCCACGGTATTCAGTGCGCACATTGGCTGCGCGCAAACCGGCACCGAAGGCCCTGCCACCCAGGGGTGCCAACCCTTCGAGCCCGCACCAGCTCAGGTACAAGCCATACAATTCGTCCCTGCTGAGTCCGTCCCCGTCCGGGTCTGGGGCGACGCACTCAGTGAGGAAATCTTCCAGTGGTGTCTTCGTCATCGTGGCCTCCTGCATCCTGGCGGCATACCCGCTCAAATGAAACAGCAACAGCATGAATGTGAAGCATGACCTGCCCGGGAACGGACGTAAAACACTAAGAATCTAGGATTACCGTTTCCCGCTGTCAACCGGATCTTCCGGAACAAACCCGGGGACCTGGATCCCACTGGTGTTTCCCGCGGCGTGCAGCCCCGCAGTGCCCGTCCGCACTCAATGGCCCCAGGGTTCGGGTCATTGCGTGACATTCAGCATGCTGATAAAACCGTGGTTACGGCCGCCCTTCCACGACCGTGAACCGAAAGGACGTGCAGTAATGGGTATTCTCGCGTTTCTCATTCTCGGACTTATCGCAGGCGCAATAGCCAAGGCGATCCTTCCCGGGCGGCAGGGCGGCGGGTGGGTGATCACGCTGGTTCTCGGCGTCGTCGGCGCGATCCTCGGAGGCTGGATCGGTTCACTGATCTTTGGCGGAGGCCTTGGTGACTTCTTTGACCTTCGGACCTGGCTCCTTTCCATCCTGGGCGCCGTCATAGTGCTCCTGATCTATGGCGCCGTCGCCGGCCGCAGAAGCAGGGCATAAGGGCCACCTCTGAGATGACGTCCGGCCTGCCTGCCCAGCCGTTCCGCCCGAAACCGGTGGTCGCTCAACCACAGCGACGGCCAACGAGTCGGCGCTGCGCAACGTGGCCTTCCAGAACAGACCCTGCTTCATGCGCCGGATCTGGCTGTCCGGCCCTGATCGGGCACCGCCAAAGGCTAGCCTCAGAGCAGGCCTTGCGGTCCGGGCGTAAACTGATGTTATAGTCCTCCGCGTCGAGCACCCGCTCATGGGAGCGCGTATGGCCGTGGATCCGTTTCAGGTTCAACTGGAACAGGAATAAAGGACATCAGATGTCGACCAGTCCGTCTTCACTTCCGGAACGCAGCCTGGGCGGACCTCCGCCGTCGCGTCCTAGCCTTGTGGCCCTTAGCAGAGTTGAAGCTCCCGGTGGCAAGAAGACTCCAGACATTCGACGGCAGGCCATAGCCGCTATCGAGGCTTTGATGGCACTCTCCGGTCCTGAAAGTGCGCGTGAACGGGCGCAACTAAAGGCATACGTGGAAGCGCACCCCGAGCAACCGGAAGTCGCGCTGGCCAAACACTTGTTGGCCCTCCGGCCCAATATTGGTGACCCCAGTGCCGGGGAGTGGCCAGACTCTCAGTCGTCAAATGCCGGGACAGCCCCGGACAGAAATCACTAATCCATACCGATATCCAGCACCCGCGACGTCCCAGTGAGAATAGATGGCAACATGGGGACATGACCCCTGCTCAAGGTTTTTCCGGCTTCTTCCGGCGTCCCCAGCCCATCAAACCCCAGGCCGGTCAAGAATCGGTGTGGGACTACCCGCGGCCGCCAAGGGTCGAGCCGCGATCCGAACGGGTTATCGTGCGGCTTGGCGGGCAGGTGATTGCCGAAACCACCGAAGCAGTGCGCGTCCTGGAAACGAGTCATCCGCCTGTCTACTACCTGCCATTGGACTCATTCGCTGCCGGCGTGCTCGTCCCGGTCGCAGGCACCAGCTTCTGCGAGTTCAAGGGAGAAGCGCACTACTTTGACGTCGGTGCCGGCGGGGTCGTTGTTCCCCGTGCCGGGTGGACCTACCCGGACCCCACCCGAGGTTTCGAGGCGCTCAGTACGCGGGTGGCTCTCTACCCGGGTCACATGGACTCCTGCGAAGTCAACGGCGAGCAGGTGACCTCCCAGGACGGTGATTTCTACGGCGGTTGGATCACCAAGCAGATCGTTGGACCTTTCAAGGGTGGCCCGGGAACGGCCGGGTGGTGAGCAAAGCGCCCTTGCGCCAGCGAGAACCGCCCCTGACTTTGCGTCTCGCTGTTCCGTAGAAATCACCCCCAACGCCTGCCGCGAACCGTGGTTACAAACCGGTCGGGCCGCCTGCATGAGGAAGCCCGCAGCAAACACCGGCACCTACGGCACTCCGGAAACCACTAATGGAGAATTGGGAATCCGGGGGTGCAGCGTTGCCGCTGCTGGTTGTCTAAAAGTTGTGGTGTTCCTGCGCCCAGCCGGTATCCGCGGGTCCGGTCGGCTCTCCGGCGGTGAATAGGCGCAGTTCGATGATGTCCTCAGCAACGCTGGGGGCGGCCGCCGGCTTGTCGTCCTCGGTCAGGATGTATTCGGTTCCCATGCTCGCGCTTCCTGGTCGGTGCAATATTAATTCGTTCACTGTAACCGTGGTTTCTGCGCGTTCTGTGGTGAGTGGAGGGAAGACGAGGAACCTCAGGCTATTTGTACGAGGCCTCCACTTAGGAGTCGACGTTCTAAGGGGTGTCTCCGGTCTTTAGCTCGTCGCCGTGGGCGATGATCGCGTAGATGATCAGCACGTCGATGGCGATGACGATCAAGGACCACCATGGCTGCGCCGGAATGAGCATCAGCTGAACGACCGCGCTGACGCCCGCAACTACGACGGCAACGATTCGAGCCCACGTTGCACCGGAGAAAAGTGCGACAGCGGTGAGGATCAAGAGCACCCCGAGGGCCACATTCCACCAGCCCCACCCCTTCGCATCGAAGATGAACAGCGCGCCCGGAGTCGACAAGTAGTAGGTATCGGGCCCGGTGAGCGCAACGAGACCTTGAAGGCCGCTGAAAACGCCGTTGATGATAAGAATGACTCCGGCGAACCTGACCCAACCGGTCCAGCCAGTTGAAGCGACAGGATGATGGGCAGTGCTCATTTTGTCGACCTCTTTCCGTTGAATACTCTGCCGTCGGCCTCGTGGCCGGCGCAGTGGTGTCGTGAAGCTCGTGCCGATTCCGCTCATGTTCCTAACAGTCCGGGCCGGTACATCGAGATTCGACAGACCGCCGCAGCTCCATCCTGTGCCCCCGGTGAAGTGCGGCACCTCATCCGTGCCGGGTGAATTCATGCACCGGGTTAGGGCTTGCGGTCCTGTTCCGGCAGTCCGACGCCGGCGGGGAGGTCGGTCAGTCCGTGGAAGGCACAGTAGAAGAACCCCTCCGGCGGTGATCGCGTGGAAGCTCGCCCCCTGGCCCCTTTTCCCCAGCACGTACGATCCGCAAACGCGCTCCGGCGTCGGGCCGGGCTGTGACCGCAGGGTGTCTTGACTCAGCCCGGCCACAAGCGTATACAAGGGCCATCCCGGTGTCGTCGCGGGGGTCACGACCGCACAACAAACGCGGGCAGCGCGGGTACCGTCATTTTCAACCACGGCGGAGCAGCGGAGTGAGGTGTGAGCGATGACCGGATTAGCTGGCTTCCGCTTCGTGGCGCTCGTCTGGGCTGGCTTCGTCGCCGCGGACGCAGGGGCTGCGGACGAATGGGCGTACTACTTCGGCGTTTTCGTGATTGTGCTGGCCCAGTGCGCCGGTGTACCGCTTCCCGCCGTGGCCGTACTGCTTGGGGCCTACGCCTCGGCGCGCCACGGAGATCTGAACCTTGCCGCCGTTATCGCGGTCGGCAGCCTGGGCGCCATGCTCGGGAGCACCATTGGCTACGTACTCGGGCGGGTGGGAGGCCGTCCTTTGATGCTGCGACTTGCACAGCGCTTCCACGCCGACGAGCATCGCATCCTCCAGCTGGAGTCGTTCTTCGACCGGCACGGCGGCACAGCTTTGTTCTTCGGCCGCTGGGTCATTGTCGTCCGGCTCTGGGGCGCCATTGCAGCGGGGGCTGCCAAGATGCCGTGGCCCAAGTTCCTGCTGTGGACCGTCACCGGGTCCATTGCCTGGGTCGCGAGTCTCAGCGTTCTCGCTTATCTGGCCGGGGCGCTGGCCCAAGCCATCGGTGACGCTCTCGACATCGGCGGCTGGGTGCTGGTCCCCATCGTCGTGCTTGGCCTGGTGATCGTCCGACGCCGGCTCAGACGCCGGAAGCTCAAGTCAGCGGAAGGGTCGGGGGACGGCGTGCCCGACGCCGAATGAAGCCGGGGCCCAACTGCCCCGCCCGGGATCCACCTCGGCCCTTCCCCGAAGAGTGTCTTAAGGCCCTGCCGGTGCGCACTCGGCGGGCCAAGAGTTGGACCTACGCGACGACCGGTGCTGACCGCCCCGGTGGGGGCGGGACGGGCCAGCCCGCCGTCGGGGAATTTGGTGCTGTCCAGCACCGAACGGACCGACAGCGTGGGAAGCGGAGTGGCCGCTTCGCCCGCCGGGACCGAGTGGAGGGGAACGCCATGACAGATCACAACTACACGTTGTTCGTGTCGTCGTATGCCGATGCAGGCTCGGCGGCAGACGATTTCAAGGCGATCAAGAGCATGGACGATGCGGCCGTGGCGGCTGCGGTCGTCCTGTCGCGTGACGTCTCGGGCCAGACCGAGGTCAAGGAGCACGGAGGCGGACTCGTCGCAGGCGGCACCACGGCCGGCGCCATCGGCGGGCTCGTGGTCGGGCTGTTCGCTCCGCACCTCCTGCTGTCCGGCTTGATCGGTGCCGGGATCGGCGCAGGTGCTGGCGCCATCGCGAAGCTTCACGAGGAGAAGTCCATCGGCGTCGACGCGGACGAGTGGCTGCCGCCGGGCTCCTCGGCAATCGTTGCCCTCATCGACGACCTCTACCTCGACCGCGTCGACAAGGCGGTCGACAAGGCCAACAGGAAGGTCAGCAAGGCGATCGAAAGTGGTGACTACGACGCCGTGGTCAAAGCCGTGAATGAGGGCGACCAGAAGATCATCCAAGCCGCTTCGTCCTGATCGCCGAAGCAATCAGAATGCTGCCCTTGCTGCCGCTGCACTGCGTGCCAGAACAGCAGGTAAAGGACGACGAAAAGTCCAGCGAGGACAGCGTTGGGCTCGAAGGTCATCATCAGGAATGAAATGGTCCCACCGATGGGCCCCGGATTGGAAGCCACGGTCGACACGACCCAGGTGCCACCAACGACCAGCACGGCGGCCGTCAGCCGCAAAACGGCGATGAACGGATTGACGGACCAAGGCGGGCCGTCCTTCAGGCCGTGGCTCCCATCCCTGAGCCGCCGGCTGCGTTGATGGGCCGGCGTCTCGGACTCGCGAACAGTCGACCCCGTCGGCGACGTTCCGTGGCTGCACTGGGCGATGGTCCCTGCGAGGCTCCGGAAGCGTTATCGGCTAGCCCGCTGATACATCGATCAGCACCTTGCCGACGACGCTCTCTTCCACCGCCGTGTGGGCCGCAGCCGTGTTAGCCAGGTCAAAGCGATGCAGCGGCAGGCCTGCGGCCTCTCCGACCGGAAGGGCGCCGTCGGCGATGGCTGCATTGATGTCCTCGGCGGCGGCATGCACCGCCGCCATGCCAACGGTGTAGAGCAGCACGAACTGGTAGCGGACGTTGAGGCTGAAATGCCTGCGCACGTCCAGGCTCACCTGATCGCCGCCGTTGTTGGCGTAGACCGCGACGGAGCCGCGGTTGCGGATTACTGCCAGGTCGAGTTCGGCATTCTGCGCGGGTGCCACCTCCACGATCTGGTCTACGCCCTCGGGAGCGATCCGGCGGATCTCCGCGGCCGCGTGGATTTCCCGGTAATTGATGACGTGATCGGCGCCTGCGGCCGTGGCCAGCGCAGCCTTCGCCGGTCCGCTCACGGTCGTGATCACAACGGCACCGGCCCACTTGGCGAGCTGGATCGCCGCATGGCCCACGGCGCCGGCCCCGCCAGCGACGAGAACTACCTTGCCGTCCAAGGTTCCCGGGTGCAGCCGCCGCGGGCCGTCCTCGGCAATGGTCAGGGCCCGGTGAGCGGTGATCGCGGGAACGCCCAGGCTGGCGCCGAGGTCGAACCCTGCGCTCGCCGGCAGCGGAAAGACCCGCTCGGCCGGCAGGACGGCGAACTCCTGGGCTGTCCCGCCGTCGGCGCGCTGGTAGGCGGCCAGGGCCAGCCAGACCCTGTCACCGGCGTGGAGGTGTTCGACGCCGGGTCCGACGGCGTCCACCACTCCGGCGCCGTCCTGGTTCGGTACGACCTCCGCGAAGGGCAAGGGCTCCCCCGGTTTGGCGCCGCGGCGCGACTTCCAGTCGGTGGGGTTCACCGCGGAGACCATGATCCGCACGCGGACCTCCCCGGGCCCCGGGCCCCGGATCTCGCGGTCGACGAGCTCGAGAACAGACGGATCGCCGGTGGCACGGTACACGATTGCTTTCATACTCAGAGCTAACGCCGGCCCGGACCGAAAATTCCCTCCGGGCGCCGGACCAGATGCAGGCAACGGACCTTCCTGGCCACCATGCCCGGCGCCTATCACTTCATCCGGGACCGGTCC
>DASWAW010000340.1:0-9379 GCA_036390955.1 Arthrobacter sp. | reverse complement strand
ACGGAGCAATCGACCGGCCGCGAGTATGCGCTGAAGTCGTTTGGCGCCGGCAACGGCTCCGACGCAGTCGAGGCGGAGCAGGCCATCCGGCGGGAGGTACGGATCCTCTCCGCACTGGAGCACGAGCATCTGGTGCGGGCTCTCGGGGTGCTGGGCCTGCGCAGTGGTGGCCGGCGTCGTTCCCTTTACAGCGACGACGGCGGCGAGGGTGACCGGGACACCGGCAGTCCTGGAGAACACGCCGACGGTCCCTCGGGCGGAAGTTTCGGGCTGATCATGGATTACGCTGCGGGCGGCTCGCTGGGGCAGCTTGTGGCCAGCCGGGGAAAGCTCGGCCCGGGGGAGACGGTGACGGTCCTGACCCCCATCGCCCAGGCACTCGCGTATCTGCACGGCCAGGGTTTCACGCACGGGGACGTCTCACCGGGCAATGTCCTGTTCACCGCGCACGGGAAACCGCTGCTGGCCGATCTCGGGGTGGCCCGCATGGTGGCTGACGCCACGGCGGCGTCCGGGGCCGGGACCGAGGGCTTCCGCGATCCTGCCCCGGTGGACCCTGTCCGGGCCGGATTGCAACCGGACCGCGATGTGTACTCGCTCGCGGCGCTGGGCTGGTTCTGCCTGACCGGGCGCGCGCCTGAACCGGGCGCGCAGCGGCCACCGCTGCCTCTGCTGGTTCCTGGGGTTCCGGAAGCGCTGACCGCTGCGCTGGAAGCCGGACTTCATGCTGACCGGCGGCTCAGGCCCTCCGCCGCGGAGCTGGCAGCCGCTGTTTACCGCAGCGCTGCGGCCGAACCGGTGGACCTTTCGGTTTCGGTCCACCCCACGGTCATTCCACAGCTGCTGACCCGGCGTTCCCTGCCAGGCACGGCACGCGAGCGGCGGGCTGAGAAGCTCCGGTCCCTGCCGCGCCGCTTCCAACAGCTCCGGGCCGCCGGGTCCTTGCCGGCCTCGGTGCGTCCACACGCCGGGCCCACCGGCGGCCCCTCCGCCGGGACCCTGCCGGCCGCGGCCCGGCCGGGCGCTGTGCCTCCAAACCCCGGGTCCTCCGCCGGGCGTGCGGCTGCGCGCCACGCCCGAGGGGGATTTTCCGGCCCCGGCGCGGCCGGCCCGGGCGGCGCCCGTCCAGGACCTGCCGGCCGCCGCGGCTACCGGGCTGCCGTGGCGGGCCTGGTCCTCGGTGGTGTCCTCGTGGCCGCGTGGGCGTCCGCCGGCGGCAGGCTGGCCTCACTGTTCCCGGACTTCGCCGCCGCAAACTCCGGGACGCACCAGGAGGCCGCCGGCGCTCCGGACGAGCCGGCACTCGCTCCCGCGGCCGTCCCCTCGGAGGTCCAGGCCCAGCTGGCATCCCCGGACCCCGAGGAAGCCGTCCGCGGACTGGCCCGGCTGCGCTCACTGGCGTTCAGCTCGGGGGACTTCAGGCTGCTGGAGCAGGTCAACGTCCCCGCGTCCTCAGCCGCGGCGGCTGACGGGCGGATCAGCGCCAGTCTCAAGGAATCCGGGCACCTGCTGCCCGGCTTCTCCGCCGTCCTGACCCACGTGGCCGCCGCCGGGGAAAGCCGCGGCTCTCTGGCCGTCGTCTCCGTCACGGCGGCTACCTCCGCCTACCAGGAACGCGACGCCACCGGGGCGGTGGTAGCCGATGCCGCTGCCGCGCCGGAACAGCGCCTGCGGCTCGTGCTGGCAGTGGTGGAGGGCCGCTGGCGGATCCAGGACATCCTTCCGGCCGACCCCGGCAACGACGCCAATGACGACGTCAGTGACGACGCCGGCGCTACTGATGCCGGAGCTGGCACGGTTAGCGGCGGCTAGCTGGACAGCCGGGACAGTCGTGTTCGGCAGCGTGTTGGATCCTCAGTCCGCCGGACCGTGACCCGTCACCCAGGCGGCGGCCTGGGCGAGGGATGGGTGCCGCCATTCAAAGCCGGCTGCGCTCAGGACAGCCGGTTCCATCCGCTGGCTCCCGAGCAGCAGTTCATCGGCGAGTTTGCCCATCACCAGGCGCAGCACCGGCGCGGGGACGCGGAGGACCGCCGGCCGGTGCAGGGCTCCGGCCAGTTGCGCGATGAGCGAATTAACGTCCGCGCTTTCCGGGGCGCAGAGGTTCACGGGTCCGGACAGCGTGCTGCCGAGCAGGAAGTCAAAGGCGCCGGCGACGTCGGGGAGCGTGATCCAGGGCCAGTACTGACGGCCGTTGCCCAGCGGCCCGCCCACGCCCAGGCGCAGCAGCGGCATCAGCCTGCCCAGCGCGCCGCCCGAACGGCTCAGCACGACGCCGGTGCGGGGAGTGACCACGCGCACGCCGGCCGGGGCCTCGTGCGCCGCCGCCTCCCAGTCGGCGCAGATCCCGGCCAGCACGCCGCTGCCCGCGGGGGCGTTCTCGCGGAGCACCGCCAGCCCGGCGTTGCCGTAGTAGTTGGAGCCCGACTGGCTCAGGAAGACCTCCGGCGGAGTGTCCAGCCGGCCCATGGCCGCCGCGAGCGTCCGGGTCGGCCCCAGCCGGGAGCTGCGGAGTTCGTTGATGCGGGACCGCGTCCAGGGCCGGTCTCCGATGCCGGCGCCGGAGAGGTTGATGACGGCGTCGGCCCCCTTCAGCGCGGTGTCGTCGATGCTGCCCTCCGCGGGGTTCCACTGGAACTCGGACGGCGCGGCGGGCGGCCGCCTGACCAGGGTGCCGACGTCGTGCCCGGCGCTGCGCAGGGAGCGGGAAATGGCGGTTCCGATCAGCCCTGAGGCTCCGGCAACAATGATTCGCATGATCCATCTCACCATGCCCGGCGCGACGGGGATACCTCCCGGGCGGGAACGCCCGTCTTGACTATGATCTAACGATGACCTCTTCGAGTTACTTCCGTTTCCCGCATCTGCACGGCGATCTGGTCACTTTCGTGGCCGAGGACGACGTCTGGATCGCGCCCCTGGCCGGGGGGCGCGCCTGGCGCGTGTCCTCGCTCCAGCTGCCCGCCCGCAACCCCCGCTTCACGCCGGACGGCAAGCGGCTGGTGTGGACGGTCATCCAGGGAACGGCCCCGGAAGTTGTCACCGCGGATGTCGACGGCGGCGGCTACCGCCAGCTGAGCTACTTCGGCCACGCCACCACCAAGGTCAAGGGCTTCACCCCCGACGGCGACGTCCTGGTCACGAGCGCCTTCCGCCAGGCCGACAGCCGCCACACCCACGCCTACAGCCTGCCCGTTACCGGCGGCTGGGCCACCGAACTCCCGCTCGGCCCGGTGGAATCCGTCGCCTTCGGACCGGTCGTCGGCGACGAACGTCCCGTGGTCCTCGCCAGCGTGCTCTCCCGCGAGCCGGCGTGGTGGAAGCGCTACCGGGGCGGCGCCGCCGGCAAGCTCTGGATTGACGCCGACGGAAACGGCGAATTCGAACGCCTCGCCGCCGCGCTGGACGGCAACCTGACCGATCCGATGTGGGTCGACGGGCGGATCGCCTTCCTCTCCGACCACGAGGGTTATGGCAACCTCTACTCCGTGCTGCCCAACGGTTCCGATCTGCGCCGACACACGGACCATGAGGACTTCTACGTCCGGCACGCCGCGACCGACGGCCAGCGCATCATTTTCGAATCGGCCGGTGAGCTCTGGCTCCTGCCGGACCTCGGCGCGGACGCCATTAAACTCGAGATTTCGCTGGGGTCAGCGTCCCAGGCGCGCCGCGCAGCGCCCCTGAAACCGTCAAAGCACCTGGGCGATGTGATTCCGGACCGCACCGGCGGCTCCAGCGCGGTGGAATCCCACGGCACGCTGCACTGGCTGCGGCACAAGGACGGCCCGTCGCGCGTCCTCGAAGCCACCCCCGGGGTCCGCGCACGTCTGCCCCGCCCCTTTGGCGAGGGCCGGATCGCCTACGTGGCCGACCATGACGGCGTCGAGGCCCTGTACCTGAAATCGATCACCGGACCCCTGGACTTCGGGAGCCCGGACACCGGAGACCGGCACGCGGGAACCACACCGGGCGCCAACCAGCCGGGCACCAGCCAGCCCGGGGGACAGCCGGCCGATCCGGCGCCGCAGAAAGCCGCCACGGCGCGGGAGGACACCGACGCCGGCACGCCCCTGCCCAGCCCCGTCTCGGCGGCGGCGCTCACCCGCCCGGACGCCGTCGCCGCGGTGCCGGCAGGAACGGAGGACGGCGCGGGCCGCAGCCCGGCGGACACCGCGAACATGGCGAACATGGCGGACACCGCGAACGTGGCGGACACAGCCGACACCGCCGACACCGCCGGCCCGGCGGACGCCGCCCGGGCGCAGCCGGAACGGTCCCCCCAGCTCACCAGGATCGAATTCCCCAAGCCGACCCGGGCCAGCGCCATCGAAGCCAGCCCGGACGGGCACTGGGTCGCCGTGGGCACCGCCTTCGGGGACATCTACCTGGCCGACACCCGCACCGGCACCCTGTCCCTCGTGAGCAGCATCGGCGAAGGCAGCATCGAAGGCTTCAGCTGGTCCCCGGACTCGGCCTGGCTGGGCTGGTCCGAGCCGGTCACCTCCTTTGGCTCGCGCAGCCGGTTGCGCCTCACCAAGGTCAACGACGCCGGCGCTGGAGCGGACGGCACACGCACCATCATCGACGTCACCGACGGACGCTTCCGCGACGAATCGCCCTCGTTCACCCCCGATGGCAGGTACCTTGCCTTCCTCTCCAACCGCAGCTTCGACCCGGTCTACGACGGACACTCCTTCGACCTGTCCTTCCCGAGCCCGATCAAGCCCTACCTCGTGGCCCTCGCCGCGGACACGCCCTCGCCCTTCGGCCCGAGCGTCGACCTGCCGGAGGCCCCCGAGGCCACAAAGCCGGCGGACGACGCCGACGCGGACCAGGTCCCTGAGGTCCGGGTCGACGCCGAAGGCCTGTCCCACCGCGTCATCAGCGTGCCGGTGCCGCAGGGCAACTACTCCGCCCTCACCGCGACCGACGGGGCCCTCCTCTGGCTCGACCACGAGCTCTTCGGTGTCACCGGCGAGGGCCGCGCCAGCCTCGAGGACAAGAACGCGGCACCGTCCCTGGTCCGTTTCGACCTGGCCCGGCGCAAGACCACCACCATCGTGGACGCCCTGGACAGCTACCGGCTCTCCGGTGACGGCGAGAAGGTCGTGGTCCTGCAGGACAGGCAGATCCGGGTCTCGCCCGCCAACGCCAAGGCAGACGAGGAGTCCGGCCAGCTGGTCAAGGTCGATCTCAGCCGCATCCGCGTGCAGCTCGATCCGCTCAGCGTCTGGGGCCAGGCCTTCGATGAGGCCTGGCGGCTCCAGCGCGACTTCTTCTGGACCGAAGACATGGCCGGCCAGGACTGGGACTCGGTGCACGCCCGGTACCGTCCGATCGTGGACCGGCTCGGCTCGCACGATGACCTCGTGGACCTGCTGTGGGAGCTCCACGGCGAACTGGGCACCTCCCACGCCTACGTCCGGCCCTTTGCTGTCGCCGAGAACGGCAGCAACGGCCAGGGCCGCCTCGGCGCGGATCTCGCCTTCACCGGCGAGGGCTGGGAGATCACCCGGATCCTCGCGGGGGAATCCTCCGACCCGCTCGCCACCTCGCCGCTGACCCGCCCGGGCGCGGACGCCAAGCAGGGCGACCTGCTGCTGGCGATCGACGGCGTCGAGCTCACCGAAGCGCGCACCCCGGCCATGCAGTTGGTCGGCGCCGCGGGACGCGCCGTCGAGCTCACCCTGCGCAACGGCGCCGGGCACGGAAACCAGGCCGGGAAACAGCGCCGCGTCGCCGTGGTCCCGGTCAAGGACGAGGAGCGGCTGCGGTACCAGGAATGGGTGGCCGCCAACCGCCGTACCGTCCGGCAGGCCTCGCAGGGAACCTTCGGCTACCTGCACATTCCCGACATGATGGCCCACGGCTGGGCCCAGCTGCACCGCGACCTCGACACCGAAACGGCCCTCGACGGCCTGATCGTGGATGTCCGCCGCAACCGGGGAGGGCACACCTCCCAGCTCGTCGCGGAACTCATCGGCCGCAAGGTCACCGGCTGGAGCATGCCGCGCGGGGAGCGGCCGCGGACTTACCCGCACCACGCACCGCGCGGACCCGTCATCATTCTGACCGACGAATTCGCCGGCTCCGACGGCGACATCATCACCCAGGTCTCCAAGCTGCGGGGCATCGGCCCGGTCATCGGCACCCGGACCTGGGGCGGCGTAGTCGGCATCGACAACCGCTTCGCCCTGGCTGACGGCACCGGCGTCACCCAGCCGCGCTACGCCACCTGGTTCTCCGGCGGCGTGGGATGGGGTGTCGAGAACTTCGGGGTCGCACCGGACATCGAAGTGACCTTCCCGCCGCACGCCTACGCCGCCGGCACCGACCCGCAGCTGGAATACGGCATCGGGGCGCTCAAGGAAATGATCCAGGAGCTGCCCACGGACCGGCCGCCGCTGCGCGAGGGCTACCGCCTCGTGCGCCCCGCCCCGCTGCCGGCCCGCCGGCCGGTCGTCTAGGCCGCGGCACCGGCGGGCCCGCTAGGCCGCGGCACCGGCGGGCCCGGTAAGCCGCGGCCCCCGCGGGCCCGGCAGCCGCTGCGCCCCGCCAGGCGCGCCAAGAGAAAGGCCCCCGTTCCCTGACGAGCAGGAAACGGGGGCCTTTGCCCGTGGCGCGTCAGGCGCTAGGAGGCCAGGGTGGCGTCCAGGGTGATCTTGATGCCGGTGAGGGCGGCCGAGACGGGGCAGCCCACCTTGGCTTCCTCCGCGAGGCGCTGGAATTCGTCTTCCGTGATCCCCGGAATCCGGGCGCTGACGGTCAGGTGGCTGTCGGTAATGCCGGTGCCGGGCACGAAGGTGACGTCGGCCTTGGTGTTGACTTCCTCGGGCGTGTGGCCGGCCTGGGCGACGGCGAGGCTGAACGCCATGGAGAAGCACGCCGAGTGCGCGGCCGCGATGAGCTCTTCGGGGCTGGTCTTGCCCTCGGAAGCCTCGGCGCGCGCCTTCCAGGTCACGTCGAAGTTACCCAGCCCGGAGCTGTCCAGGGTGGTGTTGCCGGCGCCCGTCATCAGGTCGCCATTCCATACAGTGTGTGCGGTGCGTGTTGCTGCCATGTCCACTCCTCAAGATCGTTGAAATCCCACAGATCCGGCGATCCGCCGGATCATGCCGTTTCCCATCCTAGGGATTTAGCGACGCCGCCGCACCGGTGTCCGCTGTCAGTGGATTGTGACCGTCCTTGAACGACGACGGCGACGCTCCCCGTCCGGGGTGCGTCGCCGTCGTCGGACTACGGGACTACGGGACTACTGGACTACTGCCAGAGGGTGGCGACTGCGATGTTGATAAGTCCCATCCCGCCAACGGCGTGTGCCAGGCCTTTGGGGACGCCCGCACCGGACGTCGCCTTGCGGTAACCGATAACGGCGGCGACCAGCACAACGATGGCGATCACCAGTTTGACCGCGATCTTGCCGTAGTTCAGCGGATCGTGGGTAGCGCCGGCGATCCCCACGAGCGCCAGTCCGGTGACCAGCTGCGCAATGGCGCCGTACAGCTGCACCGGCAGGACTGTGGGCTTCTTGAAGGTGGCGAACCAGCCACCGACGATCGCGGCGGCGCCCAGGATGTGCAGGAAGACCAGAAAGTACTTGAGAATGTCCATGGCACCAGCTTAGCGACAAACTGTCGGTAAACACTGCAGGGCACCTTCCCTTGCGGGAAGGTGCCCTGCAGTTGCCTGATGCCAGGCGGGCTGTAGCTCCTAGAGCCCGAGGTCGGCTTCGAAGGCGCCTTCCTCAAGGCGTGCCTTCAGCGTCTGCAGGAAGCGTCCTGCGTCGGCGCCGTCGACCAGCCGGTGGTCGTAGGTCAGGGAGAGGTACATCATCGAGCGGATGGCCAGCGAGTCATCGCCGTTCTCGTCGGCGACGACGACGGCCCGCTTGACGATCGCCCCGGTGCCGAGGATGGCAACCTGCGGCTGGTTGATGATCGGGGTGTCGAACAGGGCGCCCACGGAACCGATGTTGGTGATGCTGAAGGTTCCGCCGGAAAGCTCGTCCGGTCCGATCTTGCCGTTGCGGGTGCGGTCCGCGACGTCGGCGATCTTGCCGGCGAGGCCGGCAAGGTTCAGGTTGCCGGCGTCGGAAATGACCGGAACCAGCAGGCCCTTGTCCGTGTCCACCGCAATCGCCAGGTGCTCGGCGTTGTGGTAGGTGATCTCCTGCTTGTCCTCGTCGTAGGAGGCGTTGACCTTCGGGTGCTGCTTCAGGGCTTCGGCGACAGCCTTGGCGATGAAGGGCAGGAAGGTCAGCTTGGAGCCGTTCTGGGCCTGGAAGGAGTTCTTGGCCTTGGCGCGCAGCTTGGCGACCTTGGTCATGTCCACCTCGTGCACCTGGGTCAGCTGGGTGGAGATGTCCAGCGACTCGCGCATGCGGCGGGCAATGACCTGGCGGATCCGCGGGGCCTTCTGCACGGTGCCGCGCAGTGAGGACTGGTCAGCGGAGGGACGCGCTGCCGGCGCGGCGGCCGGGGCTGCGGAAGGTGCGGCGGCCGCGGGAGCCGGTGCTGCCTTGGCTTCTGCTGCTGCCAGGACGTCCTGCTTCCGGATGCGGCCACCGACGCCGGTGCCGGACAGGGAGTTGATGTCCACACCCTGCTGGTTGGCCAGCTTGCGGACCAGCGGCGTGACGTAGCCGGACTCGGCGGCCGAAGCAGCCTGAGGTGCCGGGGCAGCTTCCTTGGCCGGGGCAGCGGGGGCTTCCTGCTGAGGAGCCTCCTGCTTGGGAGCCTCAACCGGGGCAGCTTCCTGCTCCGGTGCTGCTGCTTCCTTCGGAGCTGCTGCTTCTTTCGGAGCTTCCGGGGATGGAGCCGCAGCGGGGGCAGCGGCGCCGGAACCGATCACGGCGAGGACGGAGCCGACCTCGGCTGTCTCATCCTCGGCGACGCGGATTTCCTGCAGGACGCCGGCGACCGGCGACGGGATCTCGGTGTCGACCTTGTCGGTGGACACCTCGAGCAGGGGCTCGTCGACCTCGACGGTGTCGCCAATGCTCTTGAGCCAGCGCGTGACGGTGCCTTCGGTGACGCTCTCGCCCAGGGCGGGGAGCGTGACGTCGTGGCTTTCGCCGGCAGGGGCGGCTGCTTCGGCAGCAGGCGCAGCGGCCGCGGGCGCCTCAGCTTCGGGGGCAGGTGCCTCGGCGGACGACGGCGATGCGGCGGCCGGGGCCTCTTCAGCCGGGGCCTCCTCAGCCGGGGCTTCAGCGGCGGGGGCTTCAGCTGAGGCAGCGGAACCGGAGCCGTCGCCGATGCGCACCAGAGGAGCGCCAACTTCAGCGGTCTCGTCTTCGGCGACGAGGATTTCCTCGATCACGCCGGCGATCGGAGAGGGGATTTCGGTGTCTACTTTGTCGGTGGAAACCTCGAGCAGC
>DASWAW010000339.1:0-36633 GCA_036390955.1 Arthrobacter sp. | reverse complement strand
GCTTAGGCAGCGAGAGCGAAGTCAGTGCGTTTTGATTCGGCACTTATTGGTTTGCAGACAGCGTTTACGAGATAATTCTGCATCCTCGGCCCGCTTCACCTGTCGCGACTAACATCGTCGAAACCGATCATCCCCGTATTTTTTTATCAAACCGGTGAGGTCTGGAGCTGGACCGTTTCGATGTTGCCGAACCGATTCCGCGCCGTTCCTTCCCGGACTATCTAGCATAACGCACGTCCACGCAGAATCATTCCCGCGGCTTCGGCCGTGTTCCCTAGCGCCGGTTCCGCTCGCGCATGACGCGCAGGGCCTCGCGCTTGTCCTGCTGCTCGCGCAGGGTCTGGCGCTTGTCGTATTCCTTCTTGCCGCGGGCGACGCCGATCTCCACTTTGGCCCGGCCGTCCAGGAAGTACAGCTGGAGGGGGACGATCGTGAAGCCTGATTCGCGGATCTTGTGCGAGATCTTGGTGAGCTCGTCGCGGTGCAGCAGCAGCTTCCGACGGCGGCGCGCGGCGTGGTTGGTCCAGCTCCCCTGGTGGTACTCGGGGATGTGGATGCCCTCCATCCACAGCTCGTCATTGTAGAAGGTGCAGAAGCCGTCCACCATGGAGGCGTGGCCTTCGCGGAGGGACTTCACCTCGGTGCCCATGAGCGCGATCCCGGCCTCGTAGGTGTCGAGGATCGTGTAGTCGTGCCGGGCCTTGCGGTTGGTGGCCACTACCTTACGGCCACTTTCTTTCGGCACGGTAGAACTCCTTGGATCGATGGTTGGGGCCGCAACCTGTGCGGCGCGGCGTCCTATCCAGTTTACGGCAGCGCCGCAGGTCAGCCGGGAGGCTTCCGCTGCGGGCGGATCAGAGCAGGTTCATCGGGTCTACGGCCCGGCCGTTGAGCCAGGTCTCGAAGTGCGAGTGGCAGCCGGTGGAGTTGCCGGTTGTCCCCGAATAGGCGATGAGCTGTCCCTGGCTGACCTGCTGGCCCGGCGAGACCACCACGCTGGTGTTGTGGTAGTAGATGGTTGTCAGCGAGTTTCCCTGGACGACGCCGTGCGAGATCTTCACGTTGTTGCCGCCGCCGTCGTTCGCCCAGCCGGCCGAGAACACGGTGCCCGCCGCCGCCGCGTAAACCGGCGTCCCGCACGCCGCAGCAAAGTCAATGCCGGTGTGCATGTAGCCGCCCTGGCCGTAGAAGTCGATGGTGCCCGGCGGCGTGGAGCGCCAGCCGAAGCCGGAGCTGATCGGGACGCCGTTGAAGGGGTGCCGCAGTCCGAACGCCGAGGGCGAGCCGGGCGGGGCGGGGACGTACGGCGCCGGGGCTCTGGTCTGCCCCTGGGCCCGGGCGGCCGCCGCGGCAGCGGCTGCGGCGGCCTCGGCGATCCGGCGCTGCTCGGCTTCCCAGGCCTCGCGCAGCTTGCGGTCGCGCTCGGCGATATCCGCGGCCACAGCGTCCTGCTGCGACTTGACCTGGGCGAGCTGGGTCTGGATGCCGGGCTTGGCGGCCTGGAGCTCGGCGTCGAGCCGGGTGGTGTCGGCGATGAGCTTGTCCACCTGGGACTTCTTGGCCTCGGCCTCATCACGGGCGGCCTGTTCGCGGGCCAGCGCGGCGTCGGCCTTGGCCTTCAGGTCCTTGATTTCGACCTCGACCGCTTCGAGCCGGGCCTGCGAGTTGACGTTGGTGGCGTTCTGCTGGGTGAGCTTGTCCATCGCGGAGTTCTGGCTGCGCATCGCCTGGTCGGCCAGGTCGATGGTGTCAGTTAGGCTGCCGCCGTTGTTCGGGCCGAAGAACAGCGAAAGGTTGGAGGGCACGCCGCCGGACTTGTAGGCCTGCGTGGCGATCTGCCCGATCAGCTTCTTGGTGTCGGCAATCTTCTGCTTGTCCGTCTCCAGCTGCTGGGTGATCTTGGCTTTGTTCTGCTGTGCCAGGTCGACCCGGGCGGCGAGGGCCTCGGACTCCTTGACCGCACTGGCCACGCGGCCCTGGGCTTCCAGCAGGGCCTGCTGGGCACCGGGGAGCTGGCCCTGGTAGATGACAAGGTCCGAGGCCGCCTGGGCGATCCGGGAGTCCACGAATTCAAGGGAATGCTGGACCCGGGCCGCTTCCTCGCGGAGCGCGGCCTGCTGGTCCTCGAGGGTGTCGGCGAATGCCACCGGGGAGGAGGCGCCCATGCTCGCCGCCAGGACGAGCGCCAGGGCGGCGCTGACCATGCGGCTGCGCCGGCCGGCCACAGGGAGCCGGAGCGGAGCCGCTCGCGGGGCCAGTCGATGCATCGGTGTCATGGGCCATCCCTTTTCGTTGTGCACCCTAGACCCTCAAGTATCGACGGAGGGTCAGGAGTGATGATACGCCTGCCAGGAGCACGCCGAGTCCGATCAGGGCTGGAGCCAGGACCAGCGTCTGAGCTGCGGAGATAAAGGCGGTGTCGGGATACTGCTTGGACAGGTAGCCGCCCAGGAAGAAGTGCGCCACGGCCCACAGCGTTCCCGAGGCCAGCACCGCGCCAATCACCGCGGCAATCACGCCCTCAAGGATGAACGGCAGCTGGATCACGATCTTCGACGCGCCGACGAGTCGCATGATCCCGGTTTCCCTGCGCCGGCTGAACGCAGAGAGCCGGATCGTCGTGGCGATCAGGAGGATGGCGCAGATGATCATGACGCCGGCAACGCTGACAGCCACGAGGGATGCTGCGTTCATGACGGAGAAGAGCCGTTCCAGCAGCTGGCGCTGGTCGATGACGGTTTCGACGCCGGCCTGGGAGGAGAAGGTCTCGCTGATGATCTGGTACTTCTCCGGGTCCTTCATGTTGATCCGGAAGGACGCCGGGAGCTGGTCCGGCGTCACGGAGTCCACGATCGGGGAATTGGAGAACTGTTCCTTGAAGTGCTTGTAGGCGTCGTCCTTGGACTCGAACTGGAAATCGTTGACGTACTGGGCCACCGCGGGCGAGGCCAGAAGCTTGGCCAGGTTGTCCTGCTGCTCCGGGGTGGCGGGGCCGGTGGCGCAGCCGGTCGCCGTCGAACCGTCACTGCAGAGGAAGATGGCCACCTGGACTTTGTCGTACCAGTAGCCCTTCATCTGGTTGATCTGCAGCTGCAGCATGCCGGCCGCGCCGACGAAGGTCAGGGACACGAACGTCACCAGGATGACCGAGACCACCATGGAGACGTTGCGGCGCAGGCCGCTGCCGATTTCGGCGAGGACGAATTGGAGCCTCACAGCTGGTTCTCCCCTGCAGCAGGTACTTCGGCGCGGGTGGTTTCGGCCGGGGCGGCGGAGGGTTCGGGTTCCCGCCCGCTGGCGTCCCGCAGGCGGCGCGACTGTCCCACGACCGGAATCATGGAGGTGTAGAGGGCCCTGGCCTCGTCCCGGATGATGACCCCGTTGCGGAGTTCGACGACGCGCTTGCGCATCTCGTTGACGATGTCGTCGTCGTGGGTGGCCATGACCACGGTGGTGCCGTTCTGGTTGATCTTGTCCAGTACCCCCATGATGCCCATGGAGGTGGTGGGGTCCAGGTTGCCGGTGGGCTCATCGGCCAGCAGAATCCCGGGGCGGTTCACGACGGCGCGGGCGATCGCCACGCGCTGCTGCTCACCGCCGGAAAGTTCGTGGGGTAGGCGGTTTTCCTTGCCTTCGAGTCCGACGGTCTTGAGGACTTCAGGCACGGTGTCGCGGATGACGCTGCGGCTCTTGCCGATGACCTGCATGGCGAAGGCGACGTTGGCGAACACGGTTTTCTGCGGCAGCAGGCGGAAGTCCTGGAAGACAACGCCGATCCCGCGGCGGAGCCTGGGCACCCGCCAGCTGGAGATGTTGGCGACGTTCTGGCCGGCCACGTAGACGGCGCCGGAGGAGGCGCGGTCCTCTTTGAGGACCAGGCGCAGGAAGGTCGATTTGCCGGAGCCCGAGGCCCCGACCAGGAAGGCGAATTCGCCACGGTCGATCTCAAGGTTGATCGAATCCAGCGCCGGTCGCGCCTTCTGGTCATAGACCTTGGTGACATTTTCGAAACGGATCATGGCCCTAAATACCCTGCAGGACGTGGACGCGTTCGGCCCAGTTCTGCCGCCGGTGCGCGGGCTTTCTAGTGGGGGAAGTAGAGCTCCGGCTTTTCGACTATACGCACGGGCCCCGGCGGATCGGCCCGAGTGCGGGGGCGTGTCGCAGGATTAGACGGGAGGGGCGGGTGTGGCGCAAGAGGCAGAGGGCGCACGGACCCGCTGATGGGGGCCATGCCCACTTGCCCGCGTTCACTTGCCTGCGTTTACGTGTCCGCGTTTACGTGCCCTCGTTTACTTACCTGCGAACCGGTCGCGTCTGTTCCGCCGCCTGCTGCCCCGCGCTTGGTTCCGCCGCGCCTACTTTTCGGCGTTGCGGTTGTCGGTCCGCCAGCGGATGCCGGCATCGATGAAGTCGTCGATCTCGCCGTCGAACACGGCCGAAGTGTTGCCGACCTCGTGCTCGGTGCGGAGGTCCTTGACCATCTGGTACGGGTTGAGGACGTACGAGCGCATCTGGTCACCCCAGGAGGCCTTGACGTCGCCGGCGAACGCTTTCTTCTCGGCGTCCTCCTGCTCCTTCTTGAGCAACAGGAGCCGGGACTGCAGCACGCGCAGGGCAGCGGCGCGGTTCTGCAACTGGGACTTCTCGTTCTGCATGGAGACGACGGTGCCGGTGGGGATGTGGGTCAGGCGCACGGCGGAATCCGTGGTGTTGACCGACTGGCCGCCCGGGCCGGAGGAACGGAAGACGTCGACCCGGATCTCGTTGTCCGGGATGTCGATGGAGTCCGTCTGCTCGATCAGCGGGATGACTTCGACGGCGGCAAAGGAGGTCTGGCGGCGGCCCTGGTTGTCGAAGGGGCTGATCCGGACCAGACGGTGCGTCCCGGCCTCGACGCTGAGCGTGCCGTAGGCGTAGGGTGCCTTGACCTCGAAGGTGGCGGACTTGAGCCCGGCCTCCTCGGCGTAGGAGGTGTCCATGATGGTGGTCGGGTAGCCGTGGCGCTCGGCCCAGCGCAGGTACATCCGGAGCAGCATTTCGGCGAAGTCCGCGGCGTCCACACCGCCGGCGCCGGCCCGGATGGTGACGACAGCTTCGCGCTCGTCGAACTCGCCGGACAGCAGCGTCACGACCTCGAGTTCCTTCAGGGCCTTGCGGATCGATTCCAGCTCGACGGCGGCCTCCCCCATGGAGTCGGCGTCGTCCTCGTCCTGGCCCAGCTCCACCAAGACCTCAAGATCGTCAATCCGCGAGGTGAGGGAGTCCAGCCGGGCCAGTTCGGACTGGCGGTGCGAGAGCCTGGAGGTGATCACCTGGGCGGCCGCGGGGTCATCCCACAGATTGGGTTCGCCGGCCCGTTCGCTCAGTTCGGCGATGTCTTCCTTCAGCGCCTCGACATTCGAAACGTTCTCGATGGAGGCATAGGTGGCGCGCAGGGCGCGGATTTCTGCGGGAAAATCAATATTTGCCATGGTTTTTTAAGCCTACGCTATCCGTGCGGGCCGCCCGGACTGGCCTGAGGGGCCGGGGCGAGGGGGTCGAGCTGAGGGGCCGGGCTGAGGGGGCAGGGGGGCTATCGCGTGATCCGGGAGCGCGCCGTCGAACTCGCTTCGATCCTGATGCCGTCCGGAACCAGGAAGTTGACGACGGGCGGGTGGACAGCGGCGCTGAGCACCACCACGGCGGTGGAACCGTCCGGGCTGCCCGTTCCCGGCCCGACGGCGAGACCGCTGAACCGGGTGAAGGCGCTGCTGCGGTCCAGGAAGTCGACGGCGGTGCTCCGCACGCGGGCACCGGTCAGAATGGCTGTGGGGCTGCCGCCCACCGTTTCGAGCTGTCCAAGCGTGAAGCTGTCCGCGGCGGCCACCGACGCGCCGTCGGCCAGGGACAACAGCTTCTTGTGCTCGATGTAGACGCTGGAGGCGGCGATGACCACGGTCGCGAGAAGCAGGGCAAGCAGCACGAAGCCGACAATCAGCACCATCAGCTGCCCGGCCTCACTGCGCTCATCCCCCTGCATGCGCTGCGCCTGGCGGGATTGATGCGGTTGCTGCCGGCGGCGCAGGGTTCGGTGCTTCCCGCGCAGGGGGCGGTACTTACCGCGCCGGCTCATCGGAAGCGGCCCACCAGTTGGGTGGCGGTGGCGCTGAGCTGCCCGGCGTTCAGGTTGAGCACCTCGCTGAACGGGACGAACGGCAACGGCACCGTGAGTTGGACGGTGACCGTCACGGCCGAGCCGGGAGCCATGCAGTCCGCCGGGACACAGCTGGTGTCGACCCGGGCATTCGCCGCGGAGTGACCGTGGTCGGCGAGCGCCAGCAGGACCGCCTGCTCGGCGGCGGCCCGGCCACCGGCGGCGTCCGTCTGGGCAACGAAGACCTTCGCGGCCTGGTCCGCGGCGCCGACGACCGCGAATGAGCCGCCCTGGAGCTGGCCCATGGTGATGATGAAGTAGACCAGCGGCACCATCAGCAGCAGCGACAGGAACGTGAATTCAACGACGGCGCTCCCCCGTTCGGCCCCGTCACATGTATTGGGTCCCCGGTCGGCACCGTCCTGGCCGGCGGCGTCCGCCCCCGGCGCCGCACCCCCGGCCCCGCTGTCCGGTGCGTCAGGGCTGGATGGCCGCATGCCCCTTCACCTCCAGGACTGCGCGGGGACCGATCAGTCCGATCACGGGCAGCGGCGCGCGGACCGTGACCTCCAGGGTGCGGATGCCCTGGTACGTGGCTTCGGCAGTGGTCACGTCCTGGGCAAACTCCGGGTTGAGCGCGACGCCAATCAGCTGCGAGGCCCGGTCCCTGGCGTCGACGGCACTGCGGTCGGCGAGGGTGCCGTATCTCGCGCCGGAGGCCGCCGCGTCGATCAGCGTGTTCCGGACGTGCAGGACAAGGGTCAGCTGGACGATGGCGAGGAAGAACAGCGTCAGCAGCCCGCCCACGAGCACGAAGTCCACCACCGCCGAACCCCGTTCGTCCGTTTCGCCCCTGCCGCTGCCGGGCAGGCGCACGCGCTACTGCCCGACCTTGTCCATGGCCTGGTTAAACAGCCCTTCCAGGGCCGGACCGGCGAGGGCGAGGAGCGCGGCGACGAGGACGGCGGACATCAACGTGATCATCACCCAGCCCGGCACATCGCCCCGTTCGCGATGATCACCGGGGCAGTCAGGCCTCCGCACCTTCGCCCCGCGGGCCCTGGCGTGTCCGGGCATCAGGCTGACGGTGCAGAGCAACAGTGCCATGCGGTTCAGGAACTGGTTCACTTTCTCCCCTTTGATCGGTGGTTCGGGTGTCTTCCTGCTGTCACAAACCCATGCTGATGGCGGCCAGGCCGGGAAAGACGGCGAATACCACCGTCAGCGGCAGCACGCCGAAAACGACCGGCACCATCATGGCGATTTCCTTCTTTCCTGCCGACTCCATCAGCTCGCGCTTTGCCGTGTCCCGGGCGTCCTGGGCCTGTGCGCGCAGCACGTCAGCGAGCGGTGTCCCCCGTTCAACCGCCACAACCAGCCCGTCCACGAAGCGGAGCAACGGGCCAAGCTCGGTCCGGGACGAGAATTCCTGCAGGGCCTCCACGAGCGGCTTCCCGGCCCTGGTTTCCGCGAGTACGCGGGTGAAATCCTTTGACAGCTCCCCCCGGGCGCTGCGGCACACTCTGTCCAATGCACCCGTCGCACTCTCGCCAGCGCTGACGGCGAGCGCCATGAGTTCGGCGACGCTGGGGAACTCCGCCATCATCCGCGCTTCGCGTTTCCTGACCTGGGCCCCCAGCAGGTAGTCGCGCAGCATATAGCCGCCGGCGGCGCTGCCGATCACCAGCACGACGGCGAGGAGGGGGCTGAGCCGTCCCGCCGCGCCGAACAGCCCGACTGCTCCGGCGGCCGCGATGAAGCCGCCGGCGCCCCAAAGGAGCTGTTCTGCCCGGAAATCGGCTGGCGCCGTGACGCTCCCGGCCCTGGCCAGGCGGCGGTTCAGGGCCGAGGAGCCGGGGTTCAGCCTCCCCAGCCACGAGACGGCGTCGCCGATGACCGGCCGCAGGATGCGTTCCAGCGGGCCGAACGGGGTGAAGTTTCTCGGCGCGGCGCGCAGAAGGCGGGATTCCAGGTTGTGGGACTTCAGCTGCGGGCCGATGCGCTCCACGAAGGTGGTTGGCCGCATGAACGGCAGCCTGATCAGCAGCAGCCAGCAACCGGAGCCAAGGACGACTCCGCAGGCGACGGCGGTTGCCATCAGCCCGGTCATCGGAGGACCCTCTCATCGGCCGGGAGTGCTCCGATGCGCAGCATGATGGCATACGAGATCAGGGACACCACCAGTCCCCCGATCAAAACGGCGGCGCCGAGCGGCGTGTTGTAGGCAGCCACCGCTTCGGGCCGGCTTGCCAGCAGCATCAGGACGATCCAGGGGGCGGCCACCGCCAGCCGCGCGGCGTTGACGGTCCAGGACTGCCGGGCTTCCAGCTCGCTCCTGGTGCGGGCACTTTCCCGCAGGAATTCCGCCAGGGTGCCCAGCAGCCGGCCGAGATCCGAGCCGCCCACCTCCCTGGTCAACCGGAGTGCCTCGACGATTCGGTCGGCCACGGGGTCCGCCAGACGGTCCTTCAGCCTGGTCAGGGAGGGATCGAATTGCCCTCCCGCCCGGTAGTCGGAGCCGAAGTCGCGGAACACGTGGCGAAGTTCCTCAGGACCCTTCTCACCCAACTGGATGAGGGCTTCCGGCAGTGACAGTCCTGCACGGATCGCCGAACGCAGATGATCGACGACGTCGGGCCACAGTTGCCGCAGAACGGCGGTGCGCTTCCGTGCGCGCCATTTCACGATGGCCATCGGAAGCCAGCCACCAAAGAGGCCAAAACAGCCCGCGATCGGCCACGACCTGGTCACCGCAAAGAAAACGAGCATCGTAAATGTTCCGACACCGAGGCAGCTGGCCAGCAGGCCGGGGCCGCTGACCTTCTCGATGCCTGCAGACCGCAGCAGATCCTCCAGCCGGCTCGGTCGCGGCACCCGCCGGGGCGCTTTTGGCTGTTCCCAGGCAGACCACCAGATCAGCAGGAGTCCGGCACCGGCGAGCATGCCCAGCAGGGCCGCCATCAGCGCGGCTCCAGCAGGGCCGCTACGTCGTACCCCGCCCGGGCAAACTTCTCAGCCGCCGGCATGGAATTGGCCTTGGGCTGCAACTGTCCGTCCGCGACGGCGAAGACCATGGAGGACTCGATGATGCCGTTTTCGACTCTCCGGCCCAAAGACAGGATCTCCGTCACCTCCCTGCGTCCGCTGGCGTGCCGGGCACAATGGACCACGAGGTCGATGCAGGACGCGACCGTCGGAACCACAAAGGCACTGGAGATGTTCTCGCCCGCCAGCAGCGGGAGCGTGCAGATCTTGGTGACCGCATCATGCGCCGAATTCGCATGTACCGTGCACATCCCGGGCAGCCCCGAATTCAGTGCGATCAGCATGTCCAGGCTCTCGGCCTCCCGGACTTCGCCCACCACCAGCCGGTCGGGGCGCATGCGCAGCGCCTCCTTGACCAGCCGCCGCATGGGGATTTCGCCCTCGCCCTCGAGGTTTGGCTGCCGGCACTGCAGCCCCACGACGTCCCGAAGCGGAAACTGAAGTTCGAAGATCTCCTCCACGGTGACGACGCGCTCGCGCGTTCCGATGCTCGCCGCCAGACAGTTCAGCATGGTGGTCTTACCGGCCTGGGTGGAGCCGGAGACCAGGATGTTCAGGCCGCTGGCCACGGCGGCGCCGAGGAACCGGGCTGCCTGCGGCGTCAGGGTGCCCAGCTCCACCAGATGTTCGAGCCTGCTGGCCTTCACCACGAACTTGCGGATGTTGATGGCCCAGTGTCGGCGTGTGACATCCGGGATCACAACGTGAAGGCGGGATCCGTCCGGCAGCGCGGCGTCCACGAACGGGGAGGACATGTCGAGACGGCGCCCGGAACTCTTGAGCATCCGTTCCACCAGGTCCCGCACCTGCTGTTCGGTAAGCGAGACCGAGGTCAGCTCGGATTCGCCGTTCCGCGCCACATAGATTTCGTTGGGGGCGTTCAGCCAGATTTCCTCGATCGCCGGATCGTCGAGGAGTGGCTGGAGGGCCCCGAAGCCCGCCACGGCGTCGAAGACGAACCTCCGGGCGGTTTCCAGCGGGCCAATGGGAGGCAGGGGTGCCAGCAGGGCCCGCTCGTCGTAATCCATGACTGCTGCCTCAACGAGGCGGCGGACTTCGCCGGCCTGCCTCAAGGGATCCAGGCCGCGCCGGCGAATCAACTCGCGGACTTCGTCCTCGACAATGCGTACAGCCTCCACAATGGCCCCCAATATGACTGCCGCCCCGTCTCCGGGGCACTGCAACTGGGTTAAAGCTAAGCGTGGGCAAGCCGCCGGACAAGGGCTGGCCGGGCCGCTTGTGGAAAACCGATTACGCGATTCACCACAGATGCCACATGAGTAACACCAGAAACTCTGGTTACTTTTAAGCTGCGGTGTTAGGGTGAGCGCGACAAGTCAGACATTCTCACATCCCGGACACGTCACCTTGATTTTGCCGGGCGAGAGATCACTATGACACTGCCATGAGCGTGTTGTTCCGGAGCGGAAAATGAAGCGGACCCTACTTCCCCCCAACAGTCACCTCGGCAGCCGGGTGGGAGCCGCACTGCTTGCTGTCTCCCTCATCGCCGGACCGTTCCTGGCTGCCCCCGCAGTTGCCGTCGAGCCGACACCCACGGTGACCCCGGTTGCGACGACAGCACCTTCGGCACCGGCCGCCACTGCCGCACCGACGGCTTCGCCCGTTCCCGCCCTGGCCACCGCGACCCCGGCACCGACGCCGACCGCGGCGCCGGCGCCGGCGGCAAGCACCGCCCAGCCAACGGTTGACAAATCATCGGAGGCCTACCGAAGTGCCATGGCCGAGGCCACCAAGGCCGGCGGGGCCGAGATGGGGCAGGGGACGCGCGCCGGCGCGTCGCTCGCCGGAGACAAGACTGCTACCACGGAGGCACTGGCCACGGAAGGGACGTGGATGCCGGGCTTCGGCGTGCAGGGGCTCGACGTCAGCAAGTACCAGGCCGGAATCAACTGGCAGACCGAGTGGAACATGGGCGCCCGCTTCGCCTACATCAAGGCCACCGAAGGAAACTACTACACCAGCACCACGTTCAACGACCAGTACGTGGGATCCAGAGCCGTCGGCATGATTCGGGGCGCCTACCATTTCGCCAACCCCGCATCCTCCTCCGGCGCCGCCCAGGCCCGCATGTTCGTCCAGAGCGGCGGGGGCTGGAGCGCCGACGGGTACACCCTCCCTCCCGTGCTCGACTTCGAGGGAAACCCCTACGCCGGCCAGACCATCGGCGGCTATTACCAGGGCAACTCCTGCTACGACATGACCCCCGGCCAGCTGACGGCCTGGGCACGCGACTTTGGCAGCACCATGCAGGCACTGACCGGGCGGCTGCCTGTCATGTACACCACCACCTCGTGGTGGAACTACTGCACCGGGGGCGCCCAGGGTTTCGGCGACTGGCCGCTGTGGATCGCGAAGTGGCCCGGCTCCTTCAGCAACAGCCCGGGCACCCTGCCGACCAGCTGGAGTAACTTCAGCTTTTGGCAGTACAGCGAGTCGGGCCCCTTCGCCGGCGGCACCGGAGACTCCAACGTCTGGAACGGCAGCTATTCCTCGCTCCAGCAATTTGCCGGAATGCGTCTTCCCACAGGTTCGTTCGACGATCTGTCCGTCACCCGCAGTGGAAGCGAGGTTTATCTCCGCGCCCGCGGCTGGTCCGTGGACCTGGCAAATGTCTCTGCCTCGATCCAGACGCACGTGTACGTCACCGATCCCTCGGGCGTGACCACAGGGTACGCATGGGACGCCAACAAGCCCCGGGCGGACATCGACCAGGCTTTCGGATATGGGTCCTTACACGGCTTCGACGGAAGTCTGAGGATCACGGGTTCGGGAACGTACAAAGTATGCGCCTACGCCATCGGTACGTTTGGAAACACGTTGCTGGACTGCAAGACCGTTACGGCGAGTGGTGTGGAAGCGCCCATCGGGTCATTCGACAGCCTGGGAGAAGTCCGGACGACGGACAAAGTCACCCTCCGGCTCAAGGGCTGGGCCGCTGACTTGTCGAATCCCGCCGTTTCTTCGTATGCCGACGCGTACGTTACTGACCCCACGGGGAAGACGACCGGCTACCGGATGAACGCCAACCTCGCGCGACCGGATGTCGACGCGGCGACGCGGCTCGGATTGGCCCACGGCTTCGACTACCAAGTGGCAACCACCGTGCCAGGAACCTACAAGGCGTGCGTTTATGCCATTGGACAAAACTCCAATGCCCTGTTGTCCTGCAGGAATCTGACGGTGGAGGCCAGCCCCCTCCCGATCGGGTCTTACGATGCGCTCACGGTGACGCAGGCACCCAATGCGGCTAACTTCCAGGTGGGCGGCTGGGCGCTGGATCCGACACTGCCCGCAAAGAGCATCCCCGTCCACGTCTACGTTCGGTCGCCCGACGGCACCAACCCGGGCTACGCCTTCAGCGCGAACAAGCCACGCCCGGACGTGACCGCGGCACTGCAGACTGTCGGGGACCATGGGTTCCAGGCCACCGTGCCCCTGAACAGTCCGGGCCGGTACAGCGTCTGCGCCTATGCAATCGGCGTCGCCCCGGTCACTGCCGGGAACGCCTTGCTGGGATGCAAGGCTGTCGACGTCGCACCCACGCCCGCGACCATCGGGTATCTGGATGCGGCCTCCATCCAGGTCTCCTCCGGCCAGGCTTCCGTCAAGGCATCAGGCTGGACGCTGGACCCGATGTTCCCGGCAGTGTCCAATCCCGACCACATCTACATCACCTCGCCCGATGGCACCCGCAAGGGCTACGCCTTCACCGCAAACCTCAAGCGGCCGGACGTCAACAGCTCCCTGGACACGGTCGGAAATCACGGTTTCTCGGCATCCATTCCCGTGACACAGCGCGGGCAGTACCTCGTCTGCGCGTACGGTGTGGCGGTATCGAAGCTGAGTGCGGGCAACTCCCTGCTGGGTTGCCGCTCCCTGACCTACTAGCCGCCGGCCGCCCCCGGTCATGTGCCGGAACGGACCCTTGAGTGATCCCAGCCAGGAAAGGTTCATCGACCCGTTCTGCCGGCTGCTCGTGCCGCGAAGTCGCGCCGGATTGCCGGCCGCAAGCACGCGAGCGGCTAGGGTTATAAGCAGGTACGGCAAGGCACCGCACCAGATCGGAAAGGGAAGTCGTTGCGCAAACGGTCCATAGGCGGCGCTCTCGCCTGCATTCTGCTCGCTGGTACAGGAGTAGCCGGTTGCTCCAGCGATTCATCCGCCAGTGAAGTCAGAGGCTCGCTCACCGCGATCGGTACACCGGTGCAGCAAGACCCCATTGGAGCATGGAGCAGTGCCTGGACGAAGGTGCATAACGCCACTTCCGTTAACTACTCCCCCGACGGTTCCGACGTCGGCGTGACTGCCCTGTCGACGGGGCAGGCCTACTTCGCGGCGCTCGACACACCCCTGACTCAGGCGCAGCAGGATCAGACGAAGCCGGCATGCGGGCCGGCCGGGGCGTTCTCCGTCCCGGTTTCGATCACATCCGTCGGTGTGGCGTTCAACATGCCCAGTGTCCAGACCCTCAAGCTCAGCCCCGCCGTCCTGGCCGGCATCTTCTCGGGGGACATCACCCGCTGGGACGCTGCCGAGATTCGCGAGCTGAATCCGGGCACCACCCTTCCGTCGTCGGACATCGTCCCGGTCACGGCAGTGCAGCGAAGTGCCGAGACCAGGGCGGCGACCGGGTACCTCAGCCGCGACCCCGAGTGGACAGCCGGCGTGACTGACGTCTGGCCGAAGCCGAAGAACGGAATCGAAGTCAAGAAGCTGTCCGACGTCGGGGCCAAGGTCGATCAGACGGCCGGCGCCATAGCGTTCATGACTGCCGGCGCGAACGGAGGCCGCTTCGATACCGCGCTTCTGTCCTTCGGGGAGGGGTTCGTGCGCATGTCCAAGGACTCGTCCGCCATCGCGGGCCAGGAGGGCGCCACACGGACGGTTCCCACCGGCGTCGAATTCACCCTGCCGGAAGTAAGCGCCCAGGGCTATGCGCTGGGCGTGATCGGATACCAGGCATTCTGCCCGACGTACAAGAATGCCCCGTTGACCACCCTCGTGAAGTCCTGGGGAAACTACGTTGTCAGTTCGGACGGACAGGTCGCCTCGACTTACTTCGCGAACGTCGTCTCTCCCAGCGAGGCAGCGTTGAAGGCTTCGAAAACCCTGATTGAAGCTATCGGGGAGCAGGCATGACCGACACAACCGAAACCGACAAGCCGACGCCGGCAGTCCCCCCTGCCGCCGGCGCCGCCCGGCGGGGCCGACGCCAGTACGAACTGTCACCGGTCACACGCAGCGGGTTGAGATTCTTTTTCCCCGTCTTCGCTCTTCTGTCCGTCCTGATCACGCTCTGGATCCTGGCGACCCCGCTGATGGCGTACCCGGATGAACCCTCGCACACCATCAAGGCGGCTGCCGTGGCCCGGGGCCAGTTCTTCCCGGCACCGGGCGAGTCCTACGGTCACGGCGTGCATGTCCAGGTTCCCTCCTACATCGCCAACCTGGAATCACAGAGGTGCTTCTCCTTCAAGGTGAAGGAGACCGCGGGGTGCGCGCCGACCATTCCGCTGGATGACAACTACCTCACCATCGGAGTGACGACGGCGGGTCTGTACAACCCGTTCTACTACTGGCTGGTGGGTCTACCCAGCCTCTTTATGTCCGGCGCCCCGGCCGTGTTTGCCATGCGTATCGTCAGCGGCCTGTTGTCGGCGGCGTTCTATGCGGCGGGCTTCACCGCGTTGTCCCGGCTCCGCCACCCGAAGTGGCCGCTGATCGCCGCGACTGTGGCGACGACACCCATGGTGTTGTTCCTGGCCAGCGGCATCAATCCCAATTCGCTGGAGATCGCGGCCTCCATGGCCGCGTTCTGCGGGCTGGTCTCGGTGCTGGAGAACTCCCGGAACCTGAAGCGGGCCCGTCCCGGCATCCTGACCGTCAGCATCGCGGCCGCGACCCTGGCCAATACCCGGAACGTATCCCTGCTCTGGCTGTTGTGCGGCGCCATTGTTGCCTGTCTCTTTTTCCGTCCGGCCGACATTGCCGCCATTTTCAAAAACCGGCTGGTCCTGGTGGTCACCGCCCTGACGGCGGTCGGCATCGCCCTGGGTGTGGCGTGGAACTTCCTCATGCTGAGGGCGCCCGCTTCCGCGGGTGAAGCGCCGGCCGGCATCTCCAACGTCAGCGGTGAGGTACGTCCGTACAACGCGTTCCTGACAATGCTGGACAGGTCATTCGATTTTGTCCACCAGTACGTCGGTGTCGCGGGCTGGCTGGATGCGCCCGTCCCGCTGGGTGTCGTCGCTTACTGGAGCATGCTGCTGATCGGGACGGTGCTCATGGTGTTCCTCGTCCGGCCCGTGCGGCTGCAGATAGCGTTCTGGGTGGCACTGGCATTCCTCGCCGTGGTTCCGGCCGCGGTCCAGGCTGCGCTGGTCAACACCACCGGTTACATCTGGCAGGGACGCTACAGCCTTCCGCTGTTTGCAATCGCAGTGATCTCCGCGGGGCTGGCCATGCGGTTCCGGCCGTTCCGCCAGGGTCCGCAGAACCGGACCATCACCCGGATCGTGCTGCTGGCAGCGTGTGTCGCGCACGTCTATGCCTTCATGAACGTTCTCCGGCGCTACGTTGTCGGGCTGCAGGAATGGGCCAACTGGCAGACCATGTTCACGGTGCCCGGCTGGCAGCCTCCCCTGACCTGGGAGGTCCTGACCGTCCTGTTCGCGGCGGTGGTGCTCTTCGCCGCGTCGAAGCTGTTCAGCTTCCTGCATCCGGGCGCCGACCTGCTGCCGAAACTGGCCGGGCGCTTCCGGAGGATCCGCCCGGCCCTCCGGCGGAAACCCGCGGCGGCCGGCGCTGCCGGCCCGCCAGCGCTGCCGGAAGGCTAGCGCTGCCGGAAGGCTAACGCCCGGACGGCCAGCGCTGCCGGACACAAGGAAGGACCCGTTCAAGCTGCGCGCTCGAACGGGTCCTTCGTTGCCTCTGGCGGCGCCGCTAGTCACGGCGCCGGAGCCTGCTCAGCCCCGCGAAACCTCAGCGTTCAGGTATGCCTTGAGGCGTTCGGACGACTGTGCCGGGACGAAGCCGGCGGCCTTGATCTTGTCGAGAGCCAGGACACTGTTCAGCGGCCGCGGCGCCGCGGCCTTGCCCTTGAAGTACTCCTCCGTGCTGACGCCCGAAACATCCGACGGATTTCCGCCCGTCATGCCGAAGACCTCGGCGGCAATCGCGGCCCAGGACTGCGGCTCGCCGTCGTTGCTGAAATTGTACGTTCCGAAGGGCGCCGCCGTGTCCAGCAGGTGGCGGATGGCTGCGGCGATGTCCGTGGTGAAACTCAGCCGGCCGATCTGGTCATCGACGACGCTCGGCTTGATGCCACGGCCGGCCAGGGAGGCCATGGTCCGGACGAAGTTGTTCCCGTCACCGATGACCCAACTTGTCCGCACGATGTAGTGCCGGGGCACGGCCCCGACGATGGCGTCCCCTGCGGCCTTGGTCTGCCCGTAAACACCGAGGGGGCTCAGCGGCTCGTCTTCGGAGTGCTGTGCCGCGGTGCCGTCGAAGACGTAGTCGCTGGAGACCTGCACCAGTGTGATGCCGTGGGCGGTAGCGATCCTGCCCAGTTCGGCCACGGCCTGGACGTTGATGGCCCAGGCGTTACGGCGGCCTTCAGGCGTCTCCGCCTCGTCCACCGCGGTGTAGGCGGCGGCGTTGATGATCGCCGAGTAGTTCTTCCAGTTGCGCCCGGAAAAGCTGTCCGAGGCGGAGATATCGAATTCTGACCGGCCCGCGAACTCGACCTCGGCACGGTCCTGGTATGCCTCCCGCAGTGCTTTGCCCAGCTGGCCGTTGGCGCCGAGCACCAGGATCTTCTTCGGCGGCATCGGGACAACGTCCGCGAGGTGCGGATGCGCCTTGTCCTTGTCGGACAACGCGGCCTCGCCCAAGGGAACGGGCCACGGGATGTTGGCCGTCTTGTCCGCGAGGTTCAGGAACGTGTACTGGCCCTGGGCGTCCGCGCTCCAGTGGTCGTTCACGAGGTAGGTGTACGCGGTGTTGTCCTCAAGCGTCTGGAAGGCATTCCCCACCCCGCGAGGGATGAAGATTGCCTGGCTGGCGTCGAGCTCGGCGGTGAAGACCGTGCCGAAGCTGGGACCTTCGCGGAGGTCGACCCAGGCGCCGAAGATGCGCCCGGTCGCCACGGAGATGAACTTGTCCCACGGCTCAGCATGGATCCCGCGGGTGGTGCCGGCCGTCTCGTTGAAGGAGATGTTGTTCTGGACCGGCGCGAAATCGGGCAGGCCCAGGGCCAGCATCTTTTCCCGCTGCCAGTTCTCCTTGAACCAGCCGCGGTTGTCGCCGTGGACCGGGAGGTCGTAGAGGACGACACCGGGGATGGGGGTCTGGGTGGCCTTCAGCGGCTTCGAGAATTCGATCGTCACGTTACTGGCCCTGCTCCTGGTACTTCGCTTCGGTCGCGGCCTTCTGCGGCCGCCACCAGGACTCGTTCTCGCGGTACCAGCGGATCGTGTCCTCGATGCCGGCGTCGAAGTTGGAGTACTGCGGGGTCCAGCCCAGCTCACGGCGCAATTTGCTGGAGTCGATCGCGTAGCGCAGGTCATGCCCGGGACGGTCCACGACGTGGTCGTAGGCATCGGCGGGCTGGCCCATGTGCTGCAGGATGAGTTCCACAACTTCCTTGTTGTTCTTCTCGCCATCAGCGCCGATCAGGTACGTCTCCCCGATCAGGCCCTTGTCGATGATCGCCAGCACGGCCGAGGAGTGGTCATTGGCGTGGATCCAGTCGCGGACGTTCTCGCCCTTGCCGTACAGCTTCGGCCGGATCCCGTCGATCGCGTTCGTGATCTGGCGCGGAATGAACTTTTCCACATGCTGGTAGGGGCCGTAGTTGTTCGAGCAGTTGCTGATCGTCGCCTGCAGCCCGAAGGACCGGACCCAGGCCCGCACCAGCAGGTCCGAACCGGCTTTGGTGGACGAATAGGGGCTGGAGGGGTTGTACGGGGTGTTCTCCGTGAACCGCTCCGGATCGTCGAGTTCCAGGTCGCCGTACACCTCGTCGGTGGAGATGTGGTGGAAGCGCTTGTTGTGCTTGCGGGCCGCCTCGATCAGGGTGTAAGTGCCGATGATGTTGGTGTCCAGGAACGGGCGCGGATCTTGCAGGGAATTGTCGTTGTGGGACTCAGCGGCGTAGTGCACCACGACGTCGTGATCGCGCACCAGGGCGTCGACAAGCCCGGCGTCGGCGATGTCACCCTGGACAAAATCAAACCGGTCTGCCGGCAGACCCTTGAGCGACTCGAGGTTTCCCGCGTAGGTGAGCTTGTCCAGGACCGTGACATTACGGTCGGTGTGGGACATCACATAGTGGACAAAGTTCGAACCAATGAAGCCGGCGCCGCCGGTAACCAGGAGTTTCTGCATGGTCCCAGCCTACCGAACGGCCGCCGCTACCTCAGAACTGCGGGCTTGGAAGCGCGGCGGGACCTGCGGAAGGCTTCCACCATCAGCCGCAGCAGCATGACACGGGCCGAGAGTATCTTAGGCAGCGAGCGCCAGCCGGCAGGGGTCTGGTTTTCCTCGTGGAGCCGCCGGTAGATGGTGGACTGATCGAGGTGCGTGATGGAGCCTGCAATGTTCCCGCAGATGGCCAGCCAGAGGTCGTGCGACTCCCGGACGTACGGCGGAATAGGGGTGAATAATTGTGCGGCCTCCCGGCGGAAGGCCATGCCGCAGCCGTAGTAGGCCCGGTATCCCACCAGGATGCCCGCAAGGTTTGCCAGATGACGGCGGGAGTCCGATGAACGCAGCCGCGGTATCCAGGGCCGGGGGCCGCCTCCGAGCATGTCGAAGTTGCTGGCAACCACCTGGGACGTCGACAGCGCGGCGAGCATGAGTTCAAGCCGTCCGGGAATCCAGATGTCGTCCTGGTCGGACAGGAAAATGTACTCCCCCCGGCTGATCCGGACCGCCTCCTCGAAGGTGCGGACGTAGCCCCTGTTGCTCGCCGCCCGGATCAGGCGGATGCGCCCGTCCTCGATCCTGGCAACGATGTCGGCGGTCTCGTCAGGGGACGCATCGTCCACGATCACGAGTTCGTCGTCGGCCCCCAGTTCCGCGAGGATGGAGGCTATCTGCTCCTCAACGAAGGCGGCTCCCCTGTAAGTGGCCATGCACACGCTCGCCCGGATTTTCCGCCCGCCGGGCGCCGTCACATCGTTCATGCAGACCACTCTAGGTGACGATGGCGCAGCAGCCGGAGCCGGGCGATCGCGTATCATCGTTAGGTCAATCCCCCCAGCCATAGGACAGTACACCGTATGAGACCCGTATTGCTCCGGCTGGCAGGCTTTACCCTGCTGCCGCTGCTGGCGCTGGTCCTCCCCTTCCTCCTCTTGCCCATAGTCGCCCGGGTGGTTGGCGCCGCAGGCTGGTCCAGCATCACCTCCGGCCAGGCAATCGGTGTTTTTGCGGCGACCATCATCCTCTGGAGCTGGAATATTTCGGGCCCGGTGGAGATTGCCCGTTCCGGCGCTTCCCCTGCACGGGCAGCCCTGTACTCCAGCAGCGTGCGCACCCGGGTGGTCATTGCCGCGGTGGTGCTGCCTTTGATGACCGTGATCGTCCTCCTGGTGGCCCACGAAGGCTTCCGCCTTGACGCCGTCACCATGGCCTGGGCGACCGCCCTCACCGGCTTCTCGCCGGCCTGGTACGGGATCGGGACCGGGCAACCGAGGATCCTGGCCGTCTACGACACCCTCCCCCGCTTCTTCGCGGCGGTCATCAGCGCACCCCTCATTGTGGCCACCGGCCAGGTCTGGACCTACGGCGTCGTGTCCGTACTGACCACCGTTCTGGCGCTGGTGGCTTTCCAGCGGCGGTTCGGCGAGGCAAAGACGTGGATGCCGTGGAACCCGGGGAAAGTTGTCAGCCAGGAGATCATTCCCCATGCGGGGACGGCAGGCATCAACCTCACCGGCAGCGCCTACGCCTCCTCACCCGTGCCGATCGCCACCGCGACCGTTCCGTCGGCAGCGGCGACCGCGGGCCTGGCGTCCGCGGATGCGATCTACCGGCTGGGCCTCTTCAGCGTTGTGGCGCTCGGCAACACCTTCCAGGGCTGGACGCTGGAACACGACGCGGCGGACCCGCGGCGCCGGCACATCATCGCCCTGACGGCGCATGCGATCCTCGGCGTGGCGGGCGGAGCCTTTCTGGGCCTGTTCGGGCCGTGGGTCTCCGCCGTGATGTTCGGCGAAGCCGTGCGCGCCGATACGCTGACGTGTGTCTATTACGGCGTCTCCTTCTTCTTCCTCTCCGCGTCAACGCCGCTCATTCGAAACATCTTGATTCCGTCCCGCCGCCAGAAGTCGGTCCTGCTGTGGACCGGGATATCCGCGGTGACCGGCGTTTTCCTCATGGTTGTCGCCGGCACCATGTCCAACGTTCCGGCGGTCGCACTGGGAATGGCTGTGAGCGAGGCGCTGCTCTTTGTGGGACTGTTGGTTCCCGCAGTGCGGCTCATACCCTCGGTCGCCCGCCCCTCAACAGTCGGAAGGTAGGATCAACACCGTGACCGAAAGACGCCAGCGGCGGATTGCCGCCGTAATTGCAGCGTTCAACCCCGACGACGAACTGCTGGCCAACGCTGCCGCCATTCGGACCCAGGTGGATGAGCTGGTCGTGGTCGACGACGGCAGTTCCGCCCCGGAAGCGGCCGGCATCTTCACCCGGCTTCAGGACCAGGGCGTTACTGTGCTGGCCCTGCCGTCCAATTCAGGTATCGCGGCAGCCCTCAACCGGGGCATCGAGGAGCTCCAGGCCACGTCCTCGCCTGAATTCATCCTCACTTTCGACCAGGACTCGCGTCCGGTGCCCGGCTACGTTGACAACGCACTCACGACCTACGAGCGGGCGACCGCAGCGGGCCGCAGGGTCGGGTTCGTGTCCGCGGAATCGTTCAGCGGCCACCAGGTCCCCGTTCTCGGACGCGCCGGCGGCTTCAGCGAGGCTTTCGATCCCATGCAGTCCGGCTTCTTCATCCCGGTCTCCACCTTCGCCGCGATCGGCACCTTTGAGACCGGCTTCTTCATCGACTGCGTGGACTCCGAATACACCGCGCGGGCCAGGGCTGCAGGCTTCAGCGTCCTGGTCGGCGCCGGCTGTGAAGTCCAACACCGGCTTGGGGCGCGCGTTCCTGCCACGGTGTTTGGCCGGCAGCTGCGGTTCAGGGGCAACGACCTGTCCTTCAACTACTATTCCCCGTTCCGGATGTACTACATCATGCGCAACGGGACGACTCTTCTCAGACGGTATTGGCGGCGGAACCCGTCCTGGGTCCTCCGGCGTCTCGTGGAGGAATCCAAGGCGCAGCTGCTTCGGTTCGCTTTCAGCCCGGACCGGCGCAATCTGCTGATTGCCGCGTGCCAGGGAGTGGTCGATTCCAGCCGCGGACACGACGGCCGGATCAGCAACGACCTCCTCAACCGCTTCCGAGCCCGTTGATATATTGGAGAACTATGAAAATTCATGACTCGACCCGCGTCCTGGTCATCATGCCGGCGTGGAACGAAGCCGAGTCCGTGGGCAACACCGTCCGTGAGGTGCTGGGAGTCGGACGCCCCTACGATGTTCTCGTCGTCAACGACGGTTCAACAGATGCCACCGCCGCCATTGCCAAGGAGGCCGGCGCGACCGTCCTGACACTGCCGTTCAACCTCGGAGTCGGCGGTGCGATGCGCGCAGGCTTCAAGTACGCGCAGCGGCTGGGCTACCGCCGGGTGATCCAGGTGGACGCTGACGGCCAGCACGATCCCCGGAGTATTGACGAAGTCCTTGCCGGACTGGAACACGCCGATATCTCAATCGGCGCCCGCTTCGCCGACCGCGGCGACTACCAGGTCAGCGGCCCGCGCAAATGGGCGATGCAGTTTCTGGCCAAGGTCATTTCAGGCCTGGCCAAGACCCGGTTGACCGACGTCACGTCGGGCTTCCGCGCAGGGAATGAGCGCGCCATCTCCCAGTATCTGGACCACTACCCGGCAGAGTACCTGGGGGACACCATCGACTCGCTCGTGGTGGCCGTCCGCTCGGGCTGCAAGGTGACCCAGATCCCCGTCGAAATGCGGCCCCGCCAGGGCGGGACTCCCAGCCACAACCCGCTCAAGGCCGCCATCTACCTCGGCCGTTCGGTCTTCGCCCTGCTGCTCGCCCTGACCCGGAAGCCGTCCACGATTGCACCTGCACAGCTCAACGCTCCGGGAAGGTCACAGTGACGAACCTGGCAGCATTTATTCTCTCCCTCAGCATCGTCGGCGTCGTCTTCGAGATGCTCCGGCGCAAGAAGCTCCGCGAAAAGTATGCCGCGCTGTGGCTGATCGTCGGCGTCGGAACACTGATTCTGGCCGCGTTCCCCAGTCTGTTGACCGTGGTGGCTGTCGCTGTGGGCGTCCAGCTGCCGTCCAACCTCCTCTTCATCATCAGCATCCTGCTGCTGTTGGGTGTCTGCCTCCACCTGTCCTGGGAAATCTCGGTCGTGGAAGACGAGACCCGGACACTGGCTGAAGAAGTCGCCATCCTGCGCACCATGCTCGAGGAAATGTCACCCCAGGACTCCGGCGACGATACGCCGGCGTCACCGACGCCAAAATAGAGGACGCCGAAAACCACCCATGGAACTGGATATCTTCATCCCCTACTGGGGCGACGCCGACTACATGAAGCAGGCCGTCGACAGCGTCCTCGCGCAGACCAACGGCGGCTGGCGTCTGACTGTCGTCGACGATGCCTACCCGGGCGATGAGGTCCGCCGCTATGTCGAGGGCAGGAACGACCCCAGAATCACCTACATCCGGAAAGACACCAACGAGGGCATTACCGAGAACTTCCGGACCTGCGTTTCGCTGGCAACGAAGGACGTCCTGGTGGTCATGGGTTCGGATGACCTCCTGCTGCCCAACTACGTCGATGTTGTGCTCCGCGCACATAAGGAATTTCCGCACGCCTGGATCATCCAGCCGGGCGTCCAGGTCATCGACGAGACCGGCAAGGCGGCGGTCCCGCTGGCGGACATCGTCAAGCAGCGGGTGGTCAAACCGCGCGGTTCAGGCGCCCGTGTCCTCTCCGGCGAAGCGCTGGCAGCCAGCCTGCTGCACGGGGACTGGCTCTACTGGCCCTCCCTCGCGTTCCGGACGGACAAGATCCGGAACTACGATTTCCGCGACGGTCTGCCCGTCATCCAGGACCTCGGCCTCGTCCTCGACATGGTCCTGGGCGGCGCCGAGCTGCTGATCGAGCCCGAAATCTGCTTTGAGTACCGGCGGCACACCAGCAGCGCCTCGGCGGCCAAGCTCATCGACGGGTCCCGGTTCGAAGGTGAGCGTGACTATTTTGAACTCGCAGAACGGCTGTGCGAGGCGAAGGGGTGGAGCAGGGCTGCCCGCGCGGCACGCCTGCGGCTGACATCGCGGGCGCACGCGGTGTTGTTCGTCCCGGGCGCGCTCCGCCAGGGCGGTACCGGCCCGCTGGGCACGCTCCTCCGGCATGCGTTCGGCAAATGACGGGCACGCAGATGCCGAAGCCGCCCGGTGGTCCTGTCGCCGGCGTCGCAGGCGTCGTTACGGCCTACCGGCCGGCTGCCGAGCTCGTCAGCAATGTTGAATCGCTGCTGCGCCAGCTTGCTGTCGTGGTGGTGGTGGACGACGGCGGGGGCCCCGGGTTTGACCACATCTTCGCGGCCCTGGCCGACATCGGCGCGGACGTAGTCCGGCTCGAAGCCAACTCGGGCATCGGCGCGGCCTTAAACACAGGCATCCGCAGGGCCAGGGCACTCAGTGACCCGGAATACATTGTGACTGTGGATCAGGATTCCTACCTTCCCGCCGGCTATGCCCAGGCACTTCGCGACGCCTCCGCCGGCGCGCGGGCAGCCGGCATCGAGCCGGGCCTGGTCTCGCCGTCCAGCATTCACGGGAACCCGGTCAAGCGGGCGGGATCGCGCAACGGGATTCCCCTTGGCAAGGAGCCAATCCAGTCCGGCCTGATGATCCCGGTCGCCACCCTGGATGCGATAGGCGACTTCTGGGAGGGACTGTTCATCGATCTGGTCGATACCGAGTATTACTTCCGTGCCCTCGGCGCCGGCCTGCCCACCGTTCTTGCCCCGGCCGAATTCGACCATTCACTCGGGACCATGGTCGACGCGCGGGTATTCGGACGGGCCGTTCACGTGGCCGGGCGGCCGCCCGTGAAAGTCCGCACCGCAGCGCCTTGGCGCTACTACTACATCTTCCGGAACCGGATCCTCGTCAGCCGGCGGTACGCCCGCCGCAATCCGCTCTGGGTGGCCAGCGGGGTCTGGACCGACGTCCGCCATCTGCTGGTAGTCACCCTGCTGGCGCCCGGACGATCCGGGCGACTCGGCTTTGCCCTCAGGGGCCTCTCGGACGGCCTCCGCGGGCGCAGCGGCCGCGGCCACGTTAACTGATTTCCGCACCGCCACAAGCAGGGGCCGCCGGGCCCCTGGTTTGGCCGAGCGCAGACAGGTAGGGGAGGATATAGTCCATGCGCGGAATAATTCTTGCCGGTGGGACCGGCTCACGTCTTCATCCCATCACCCACGGCATCAGCAAGCAACTGGTCCCTGTGTACGACAAGCCGATGATCTACTACCCGCTCTCGACGCTGATCCTGGCCGGGATCCGCGACATCCTGATCATTACCACGCCCCATGACGCCGAACAGTTCCAGCGCCTGCTGGGCGACGGCTCACAGTTCGGCATCAGCCTGACCTACGTCCAGCAGCCCTCACCGGACGGCCTCGCACAGGCCTTCATCCTCGGCGAAGAGCACATCGGCCGGGAGACCGTGGCCCTGGTTCTGGGCGACAACATCTTCTACGGCCAGGGCATGGGCACCCAGCTGCGCAAGCACGCCGACATCGACGGCGGCGCCGTCTTCGGCTACTGGGTCAAGGATCCCAAAGCCTACGGCGTGGTCGAGTTCGACGACTCCGGACAGGCCATCTCGCTCGAGGAAAAGCCGGCGCAGCCCAAGTCGCACTATGCCGTGCCCGGCCTGTACTTCTACGACAACGACGTCGTCGACATCGCCAAAAACCTCCAGCCGTCACCGCGCGGCGAACTCGAGATCACGGACATCAACCGCACCTACCTCGAGAAGGGCAAGCTCCGCGTCGAAATCCTGCCCCGGGGCACGGCGTGGCTGGACACCGGCACGTTCAACGACCTGAACGATGCGTCGAACTTCATCCGCACGGTGGAAAACCGCCAGGGGCTCAAGATCGGCGCGCCCGAGGAAATCGCCTGGCGCCAGGGCTTCCTGACCGACGACGAGCTCCGCCAGCGCGCGACGCCGCTCATCAAGAGCGGCTACGGGTCATACCTGCTCGGTCTCCTAGAGCCGTAACGGCAGCATGTGGTGGTCGGCCTTACCGCAGATTCTCGGAGCTGCCGTTCTCCTGATTTCGCCCGGGCTACTCGTTGCCCTGGCGCTGCGCTTCAGGGGATTCAGCGCGCTCGGCCTTGCCCCGGCGCTGTCCGTTGGCATCATCGTGGCAACGTCGACGCTGACTCCATTCGTGAATGTGGCCTTCGGGCTGGTTCCGGTAGCGGTCATGGCACTCGCAGTGGCCGCCGTGGGGATGTTCGCTGCGCGGCTTCGCTCCGCCCGTTCTGACGGGCAGCAGCCGGACTCCCCTGCGCCGGGAGCGCTGGGCCGGGTTGCGCCGTTTGCCGCCTTCGGCATCGCTGCGTTCCTGATAGCTGCCAGCGCGGTCAAAGTCATCGGCACGCCCCAGTCCTTCTCGCAGACCTACGACGCGGTCTTCCATCTGAACTCGGTCAAATACGCCCTCGATACCGGCCAGGCCTCTTCACTTACCATCGGCGGCATGACCGGCGGCGGTTTATACCCGGCGGGCTGGAACGCCGTGGCTTCGCTCGTCGCCTCCGTCACTGGAGCGGAGGTGGCCGTGGCCGTCAACATCACGAGCATCGTCCTCGCTGCCGTCTTCTGGCCCCTTGGCTGCCTGCTCATGACCAGGTGGATAGTGGGCACGCGGCCGTCGGTGACCATGGGCGCTGCCATTGCCTGCGCCTCCCTGGGCGCGTTCCCCATCCTGATGATGGACTTCGGCGTCCTGTACCCGAATCTGCTGGCCATCAGCATCCTCCCGGCGAGCGTTGCTCTGGCGGCCTCACTCGCGGGCCTGGCTCCCGGACAGCCCCGGCGCGACCTTGCCACGCTTCTGGCGCTGCTGTTGAGCCTCACCGGGCTCGTCGTCGCGCACCCAACCACGTTCATGGCCTGGCTCACGTGGACACTCCCCATGGTGGCCTACGTTGTGGGAAGGACCTTCCCGTCCGTCTGGCGCAACAGAAGCACCGGCCGGAACCGCCTGGCGCGGTACCTGGCCGCGGTGGCAGCCTACGGCGTCGCCTTCCTCCTCCTGTGGGTTTTCCTCCGGCCGCCTGCGGATGCGGCCTTTTGGGGCCCCTACCACACCATTCCGCAGTCCCTCGGTGAATCGCTGGCCATAGCCCCCATGGATCTGCCGCCGGCGTGGCTGGTGGCGCCCCTGGCGCTTCTCGGCCTCTGGGTCTGCTTCAGGTACCCGGCGCGTTATGGGTGGATCGGCCTGGTCTTCGTGATCTTCTCCGCGCTGTTCATCACTGTGGCCGGGTTTCCCGTCTCACCCGTCAGGGACTTCGTCGGGGGCGTCTGGTACAACGACAGCTACCGCCTTGCGGCGCTCCTGCCGCTCGTGGCGGTGCTGCTGGTGGGTGTCGGATTGAACTGGACGGCCGAGCGGCTGGCAGCGGCCCAGGGCCGGTATCCCGCCCTCAAATACGCCACTGAAGGCCCTGGCGACTGGCGACGTCCGGCGCGGGTCGCGTACCGCGCCGGCGTCGGGGCCGTGCTGGTGCTTGCCGCCATTGTCGTTGGGCAGCAGGGCGGACTGGAAAAGGAAGTGCAGCAAGCGGCCTCCCGCTACACACTCGAGGCTGACTCGCCGCTCGTCTCCACCGACGAACTGGCCCTTATTCGGCGGCTCCAGTACTCGGTGCCTCCGGACGCCGTCCTGATCAGCAACCCGTACACGGGTGCGGCGCTGTCCTACGCGCTGGGTGACCGGAAGTCGGCGCAACTCCACATCCTCAGCAGCGTCTCCCCGGCAGTTGAGAAGATCTACGAATCGGCAGGGTCGGTCACTACGGATCCCAGCGTCTGCGACGCCGTCCGGCAGGAAAAAGGATTCTATATTCTGGACTTCGGCACGGAGGAAGTCCACGGCGGAAACCACATGGTGGCCGGCTTGACGCATCTGGACACGAACACCGGCCTGAAGCTGATCGACAGCCAGGGCAAAGCCAAGCTCTACAAGTTCACGGTCTGCGGCGCCTGAACGCCACGCACACCGCCGGGGACACCCTGAGGCGCGTCCCCGGCGGTGCTGCGTCTAGTTCTGGTGGGTGGTGGAACGCCGGCGCAGCTCTGCCACCACCGCGTGCACTTCGCCGTCCATGACGACCTCGCCGTGTTCGAGCAGGACGCCGCGCTCACAGACGGTGGCGACCAGGTCCAGGTCGTGGCTCACGACAAACAGGGTCTTCCCCATTTCCGAGAGTTCCTTGATTTTCGCGATGCACTTTCGCTGGAACGGCTCGTCCCCCACCGCGAGAATCTCGTCGATCAGGAAGACCTCCGGATCGGTGTGCACCGCGATGGAAAACGCCAGGCGCAGGTACATGCCGGAGGAATAGAACTTGACCTCGGTGTCGATGAACTCGCCGATCTCGGAGAATTCCACGATCGAGTCGAACTTCTCGTCGATCTGCTTCTCGGACATGCCAAGGATGGCGCCGTTGAGGTAGACGTTGTCCCGGCCGCTGAGGTCGTGGTGGAAGCCTGCGCCGACTTCGATGAGCCCGGCGACACGGCCGCGCGTGCGCACCGTTCCGCCGTCGGGTTGCAGGACCCCTGAGATGAGCTTCAGCAGGGTCGATTTTCCGGAGCCGTTGAGCCCCATGAGCGCCACCGTCTCGCCTTGCTTGACTTCCAGGGAGACATCCTTGAGGGCCAGGAACTTCTTCGAGAGGTCCCCTTTCCGGCCCTTGACCAGCCAGACGAGGGCTTCCTTGAGGGATCGGGTGTGGCGCAGTACGAACTGCTTCCGGAGGTCGATGCAGCTGATGGCCACATGGCCGTGCGAGGTCATGTCAGAGCTCCTGTGCGAAGTGGACGGCGAGCCGGCGGAATGTCAGCTGCCCGACGAAAAGCACAGCCAGCGTGATCAGCAGGGCCAGGGGCAGCCAGAGTGTCAGCGTGCCCGGCGGCGTGGCATCGTTGACCAGCTGGTCCGCCTTGAGCGTCGGTTCCCAGAAGGCCCAGTGGAAGACCTCGACGGCGACCGTCATGGGGTTCAGCTGGTAGATCCAGAACCACTCGCCCATTACTTTTTGGACCATCGACCAGAGGTAGAGGACCGGGGAGGCCCACGTGACGATCATGACGATCATGTCGACGATGTTTTCGGAGTCCCGGAAATAGACGTTGACGGCGCCGAACAGGAGCCCGAGGCCCGTGCCCAGGACGGCGACCATCACGAAGATGAGGATCACCGCGGCCAGCTGCAGGATCGACGGCGTCCATCCCACCACCAGGCAGGCGCCGACGAGCACCACCAGCTGGGGCAGGAAGTGCGCCGCGGACACCCAGACCGTGGCCACCGGGAAGAGTTCACGCGGCAGGTAGATCTTCCGGATCAGGTCCCGGTTGTCCACGATCGAGCGGGTGGCATTGGACAGCGATTCGGTGAAGAAGTTCACCAGCACAATGCCGGAGAACAGGTAGATCGCATAGTTGGGCGTGCCCCGCTGAAGGTTCAGGAAAATGCCCAGCGCCACAAAGTAGATCAGGAACTGCACGAGCGGCTTCACGTACGACCACATCAGGCCCAGCACCGAGCCGCGGTAGCGCACCTTAATTTCCTTGCGGACCAGCAGCTTCAGGAGGAACCGGTCGCCGTAAACGTCCAGAAGCCCGTGCCCGGTTCCGGGCTTTACCAGCTGGTCGGTCTGACCTGCCATCTAGTCGCCGTCCCTGGAGTTCGCCTCGAATGTCTTCTTCCAGGCATCGAAGGAGCTGATCTCCGCGACGGCGGACCGGTACTGCTGGGCGAGTTTGTCCCAGTCCCGGAACAGCTTCGCGTGCAGCATGGCCGTTTCCGTCAGCATCGATTTGAGCTTCTTCGGGTCGCGCTGGTACCAGGATGCACCCGTGCCTTCGGCGTTGGACACCACGACACTGTCGTAGTGGGCCACCCGGTACCAGCGGTTGTCCCGGTGGGCCAGGTAGCCCTGGGGCCGTTCGGAACTCTCCGGGCCGGGTGCTTTGATCAGCTGCCGCGCAACCGTCTTGATGCCCCACGGGATGAGCTGCTTCTTGCTGGGCAGCCCCACAACGGTTCCGCCCATCGGCCCGCGCCCGATCTTGGGCGCCGGGAAGTCATCGACGTCTTCCTTCAGCTGCGCGTCCGGGTAGTCGACCTTGAGGGCGTTGATTTCCGGCAGCTTGGTGCCGAGCACCCTGTGCAGGTCGTCGGGGCCCTTCAGGAGGTCCCGCAGCGCGTCGATGTGTCCGTGCTCGGTGAAGTACTGCATCGACACGAGGTGCTTGACGTCGGACTGGAAGGATTCGCGCAGCACCCGGCCGCCCTTGGGGTACGGGCTGTGGATCAGGGTCGTGATCAGCCGGTTGCGTGCGTGGAAGTAGGCCTGCCAGCCGACGAGGTCGTCCTTGTCGATCCACGACACGTGCCAGACGGCAGCGCCGGGCATCGAGACCGTGGCAAAGCCGGCTTCCCGGGCGCGCAGTCCGTATTCGGCGTCGTCCCACTTGATGAACAGCGGCAGTGACAGCCCGATTTCCTGGATCACCTTGGTGGGGATCAGGCACATCCACCAGCCGTTGTAGTCCACGTCCACGCGGCGGTGCAGCCACGGCGTCTGGCGCAGGTTCGCGACGCTGAAGTCGTGCCGGGTCTCCATGTCGGCGTGCGGCAGGGCCGGCACGATCCGGTAGGGGTCCACGACCTCGCCGAAGGTGTGCAGGACACTGCGGTTGTAGAGGTCGAACATGTGGCCGCCGACGATCGTCGGCTTGCGGCAGTGGTCGGCGAACGTCAGGAGCCGCACGATGCTTTCGGGTTCGACGACGATGTCGTCGTCCAGGAGCAGGGCGTAGTCGCTGCCGTTTTCGACGGCCTCGAACATGCCGCGCGCGAAGCCTCCGGATCCGCCCAGGTTTGCCTGGTTGATGATCCGGAGCTTACCGCCGAGGGCCTCCCGGACGGCGGCGAAGCCGGGCTGGTCCTCGACTTTCTGCGTGCCCTGGTCCACGATCAGGATTTCCTTGACGTTCTCAAGGACGTCCGGATTATCCGCCAGAATGCGGGCGTTGTTCAGGCAGAAGTCAGGCTTGTTCATGGTCGTGATTTCGAGGGTGACCTGCCCCTTGGGGCGGCCGGTCGCCGCGCTCTCCCACTGGGCGCTCTCGAGCAGCAGTCCGTCCGCGCTGGCGGCGAGATCGAACCAGTACCATCCGCCGTCGCCGAACGGCTTCAGCGACAGCTCGAACACCGAGGTGGTGTCGCCGTCGACGTGGACGCCGTCGACGCGCTGGACGGAGCCGCGGGCGTTCGACTTGTACACAGTGACGGTGCCGGTGCCGCTGGTCCGGACGACCAGCCGGATGTCCCGGACGGAAGTCCAGCGCCGCCAGTAGCTCGCGGCAAAGGCGTTGAAATAGGTGCCGAAGGAAATCTGCTCGCCGGGCCGGACGCGCATCGAATGCCGGGTGAGGAGGTCTTCGAAGTGCGCCTGCTGGCTGCCGGAGCTGAACATCTGCAGCTTGTCTTCGGGAAGCTTGGGTGTCCGGGCGAGCTCGTCGTTCTCACGCAACCGGATGCCGCTGGCTGTCCCCGCGTCCGCGTACAGGGAAACCGTGTCCGGCTGGTCCGCCGAGGGCAGGATGACGCGCTGGATCGTGGCCCAGTCTGTGGTTCCTTCAGCGGCGCTCATGCGTCCACTCCTCCGCTTTCAATCGTGGCGCCGGCCTCGAAATGCGGCCGGATCTGGTTGTCGAACATGGTCAGGGCAGAGCCGATGGCCATGTGCATGTCAAGGTACTTGTACGTGCCGAGCCGGCCACCGAAGAGCACGTTCTTCTCGGCCGCCGCCAGGTCGCGGTACTTGAGCAGCCGCTCACGGTCCGCGGCGGTGTTGATCGGGTAGTACGGCTCGTCGCCCTTTTCGGCTGCCCGCGAGAATTCCCGCATGATGACGGTCTTTTCCGTCTGGTAGTCGCGCTCGGGATGGAAGTGGCGCGGCTCGATGATGCGCGTGTAGGCGACGTCGGCGTCGTTGTAGTTGACCACCGACGTGCCCTGGAAATCACCGACGTCGAGCACTTCCTCCTCGAAGTCGATGGTGCGCCAGGAGAGGTCGCCCTCGGCGAAGTCGAAGTAGCGGTCGACGGGTCCGGTGTAGACCACGGGAATGTTGCCGACGACCTTGTCCTTGCTGTATTCCTGCGACTCGTCGAAGAAGTCGGTGTTGATCCGGATTTCGATGTTCGGGTGATCCGCCATCTTCTCGATCCAGGCGGTGTAACCGTCCGTCGGGAGGCCCTCGAACTTGTCGTTGAAGTACCGGTTGTCGTAGTTGTAGCGGACCGGGAGGCGGGAAATGATGCCCGCGGGGAGGTCCTTGGGGTCCGTTTGCCACTGCTTGCCGGTGTAGTGCTTGATGAACGCCTCGTACAGCGGCCGGCCGATGAGCTGGATGCCCTTGTCGTTGAGGTTCTGCGGATCGGTACCGGCGAGTTCCCCGGCCTGTTCCTTGATCAGATCCTTCGCCTGCCCCGGAGTCAGGTTCGCGCGGAAGAACTGGTTGATCGTGGCCAGGTTGATCGGCAGGGAGTACACCTCGCCCTTGTGGACGCCGTATACCTTGTGCACGTAGTTGGTGAACGTCGTAAAGCGGTTCACATACTCCCAGACGCGCTCATTGGAGGTGTGGAACAGATGTGCCCCGTAGCGGTGCACCTCTATGCCGGTCTGCTCTTCCTTTTCGCTGTAGGCGTTGCCGCCGATGTGATGCCGGCGGTCGATAACAACGACCTTCAAGCCCAACTCTGTGGCGGCCTGTTCTGCGATTGTCAGGCCGAAAAAGCCCGACCCTACGATGACGAGGTCAGCGGTCACAAACTCTCCTGATTCGAATGCGGGCAGCGCAATGGTGCGCATTGTCTGCTGCTCTAGCCTACCCGAGCGGCAAACGGAATCGGCCACGCACGCCGTCGTCCACATAGGCCCAATCCCCCGCTCCGGCCGCGTCCGCCGCGCCTAGCGTGGGATGCAACCGACCATGTGGGAAAGGATCCCTCCGCGATGATGCTGCACTGCACCCTGGTTCCGGCCCCGGGGTCCGCCCTGAAATGCGGGCCTCGGGAACTGGCCATCGACGTGACAGCGGGCTGCCCCGGCGCCGTCCTCCAGGAGGCGGTCTCCCGGCGCTACGGGACGGGCGCCCTGACGGTGGACCGGGTGCCGGTGGCTGCTTTGAGTGTCGGGCAGGGCCCCCTCGTGCAGGGTGCAGTACTCGTGGACGGCGCCGCCCCGGCCGCCGCCCTGGACGCGGTACCGCTCGTCCTTGCCGTGCACAGCGGGCCAGGCGCTGGCCAGGTGGTTCCGTTGCGGCGCGGGCGTTTCCGGATCGGCCGCTGCGGCACCGAAATCGTGATTCCCGACGCCGAACTGTCCCGCGAACATGCCCGGCTCGACGTGACTGAGTCCGCCGTCACCCTCCTTGACCTCGGCAGTGCCAACGGGGTCCGCGTCGACGGCAAGAAGGTGCACACGGCGCCCGTCTCGACGGACTCCCTCATCCAGTGCGGCGGCTCGTCGATGTCCCTCGTTTTCAGCGGCAGCCTGGACCCCGGGATCCCGGCCGACGCAGGCGCCGACGTCACCGCACCGATATTGGTCAGCAACCCCACGGCGCCCAGCAACAGGTCGGCCCTGGTGCTGGCTGCGGCCCTGCCGCTCGCCATCGGGGTCGGCCTGGCCATTCTGACGGGAATGTGGATCTTCCTGGCCTTCACGGCCGTATCAGCAGTTTCGGTCATGGTGCCCGTCGTGACGGGCAAACGGCAGCGCCGCGAACTGCGGGCCGCCGTGGCCGCCGCCGCGCTGGAGGACAGGGAACGACGACGGCGGGCCGCGCCTTCGGCGGCCGAGTTGTCCCTGCGGGGTTCATTGCCCGACCCCGGACCGGTCAAGCTTCCTGCCGGCACCGCCCCTGTCTGGCTGCGACTCGGGCGCGCCCGGCAGAACGCGAATATCCGGCTGGAACCGGCGGATCCTGCCTTCCGGCCGCCGCCGCTCGGAATGCTGCCCGTGATGCTTGACCCGCGGACGACGGTGGCCACCCTCCACGGCCCGGAACCCGCCGTGGCCGGGCTGGCCAGGTCCGTCGTGATGCAGCTGGGCTGCTACCCCGCGGCACGACGGACCCGGATCGTCATTCACGGTCCATTCCCCTCTCTTCTTGCCGCACGCTTCCTGGCGGCCGCAACGCTCTCCGCAAATGAGGCCTCGACCATGGAAGCCCTGGCAGCTGGCTTCGGTCCGGACCATGAGCGCGGCGTGCTCCTGATTGTCACTGGCCGGAAAACGGCCGCCCTGCGCTCCCTGGCGGTCAGCCGCGGCTGGCAGGTCCTCGACTGCTCCGGCGCTCCCGCCCCGGCTGACGACGGCGTGGAACTCGTGCTCACCGAGCGCACCGCGCGGCTGTCATCCGCCCACGCTTCGCTGGAGTTCATCCCCGATCTGGTGCCGTCCAGCGTCTTCGACCGTAATTGCCGCCGCCTGGGCGGCGCGGCCCCGACGCCGGCTCCCGGAGCGGGCTTGCCGGAGGCCCGCTCCCTGGGCGACCTTCTTCCGCTCTCGGCGGCGGACATATCCTCCCGGTGGGCCGGGTCCGCCGGCGCTGGTGGCCTCGCCGTCCCGGTCGGCATCGGGAAAGCCGGCGCCCTGCGGCTGGATCTCCAGGCGGACGGTCCCCACCTCCTGGTGGCCGGCACCACCGGATCCGGCAAATCGGAATTCCTCCGGACACTGGCCGCGGCGCTGGCGGCCGCCCACCCGCCGGACCGCGTCAACCTGCTGTTCATCGATTTCAAGGGCGGCTCGGGCCTGCGGCCGCTGGCCAGCCTGGTCCACTGCGTGGGGCTCCTCACCGATCTGGACGTCAATGAGGTGGCGCGCACCCTGCTCTCCCTGGGGGCCGAGGTGCGCCGCCGGGAGGAGCTGCTCGCCTCCTACCGGGCCGCCGATCTCACAGCCTACGAGTCGCTCGATCCCGCCGGGCCGCCGCTGCCGCACCTGGTCCTCATCATTGACGAATTCAGGATGCTCGTTGACGACGCCCCGCAAGCCCTGGCCGAGCTCATGCGGATTGCTGCGATCGGACGTTCCCTCGGGATACACCTCATCATGGCCACGCAGCGTCCCCAGGGCGCCGTCTCCGCGGACATCCGCGCGAACGTGACCAGCTGCGTCGCGCTGCGGGTCCAGTCCGAAATGGAGTCCCTCGACATCATCAACTCCCGGCTGGCGGCGGCCATCCCGGTGACGAGTCCGGGACGCGCCTACCTTGTCCGCGGAAACGAAGCGCCGGAGGAGTTTCAGACAGCCACGGTTGCTGCAGCCGGCCACGGGATGGCCCGCCGACCCACCGTGATGGAGGCGATGGAATACCTGTCCCGGCCGCCGGCCGGCGCGTCCCCCGGCGAGGCTGCCGGCGCCGCCCCGCAACCTGCCCTGGCGGTCACCGAACTGGCGGCGGCCGTAGCCGCGGCCTGGGAGGCGGCCGGCGCAAACCCGCCGCGCCGTCCCGTCGCGGGGCCGCTGCCCCGACAGCTGCCGTTCCCCCCGGACGGGAGCCGTGGCCGGATCAGGCTGGGGCTGTTGGATGTTCCCGAAGAACAGCGCGTCGCCGAGTTCGGCTGGCACCCGGGCACCCACGGCCATCTCGGGCTGATTTCAGGGAATAGCGGCGGCGCCGACGCCGCCCTGGCACTCATCGTGGACCAGCTGCTCAGCTGCCCTGACGAAGCGCATCTCTACATCCTTGATGCCGCCGGTTCATTCAGCGCCTTGGTCGGATCCCCGCGGGTCGGGGCGGTGGTGGGACTGCCGGAACTCCGCCGGGCCGCACGGGTGCTGGAGCGTGTCGTCGAAGAAATGACCCGGAGGCTGGGCACCGCCCACACGAGCGATCCGCCGGCCCTCGTCCTGGCACTGTGCGGCTGGGGCTCCTGGGTATCGGCGTTTCGGGCCGGTCCGCTGGCGTGGGCCGAAGATCTGGTCCAGGACATAGTGCGCGACGGCGCGAGGGCCGGGATCATTGTCCTGGTGGCGGGTGAACGCGAGCTCGTAACCTCACGGGTCTTCGCGGCCGTTCCCAACCGCGTCTTCCTGCCTGCCGGCTCGACGGAAGAGGGCCGGCTCGCCTGGCCCCGGCTGCCCGTCATCGAAGCCGTTTCCGGCCGGGTAGTGGTTTTCGGACCGGTGTCCGCCGCTTCCTCCCCGTCCGGTCACGTGGGACAGCTCTTTGAGCCAAACACCCCCGCCACCCGGGGCGCGGCCCTTGCGTTACGGACCCGGCCGTTCCGGGTCGAGGCCCTTCCCCGGTTGGTGACAGTCTCCGAGGTCCTCTCCCGGACCGGAACCAGCGTCCCGGGCCGGGGAGAAGCCCCGCCCTCTCCCGCCGCCGCCCCGGCACCACCGGGTCCTTGGCTCCAGCCACGCCACCTGTGCCTCGGGGTCGGGGGCGACGAGCTCCTCCCGGTTGGCGTCCCGCTGCCTCCCGGCGCTGTCCTTGCCGTCCTCGGCGGCTCCTCCGCCGGGAAGACCTCGCTGTTGTCAGCTCTGCCGGGGCTGAACCCGGCCGTCAGCTGTCTCCGGGCCCCGGGGACAGCGGATCTGGAACGGTTCTGGACCCGGACCCACGAGGCCGCACGCTCCGGAGCGCTGGACCCGGCAGCACTTCTCCTGGTGGATGATCTGGACCTGCAGTCGGCCGACACCAACGGCAGGCTGCTCCTGCTGAACAACCTCGGCTGGCGGGTGGTCCTGACTGCCGGCTTCGGCCCGGGCGTGCGGCAGCGGGTCCCGCTGGCACAGAACGCGGCCAGCCAGGGACGGGGCATCCTGATCGCCCCGCGGGGGATGATGGACGGGGAACTCTTCGGCGTCCGGTTCGAACCCGAACAGAGCCCTCCCCCGGGCCGCGCCGTGGTGATCGCGGACGGACGGGTCCGGGCGGTGCAGCTGGCGGTCGATCCCGCCGCGGACTGCAGCAGCACGGGACCTGCAC
>DASWAW010000338.1:0-3360 GCA_036390955.1 Arthrobacter sp. | reverse complement strand
GTCCTTTGCCCTCATCGGCATCAGCTTCCTGTTCCGCCCGCTGGGCGCCGTCGTCGCCGGCCACCTGGGCGACCGCCTCGGCCGCAAGGCCATGCTGGTCTTCACCCTCATCATGATGGGTGCCGCCACGGCGCTGATCGGTATGCTGCCGACCTACGCCCAGATCGGCTTCTGGGCCCCCGTCCTGCTGATCCTGCTCCGCGTCATCCAGGGCTTCTCCGCCGGCGGTGAATGGGGCGGCGCCGCCCTGATGGCCGTCGAGCACGCTCCCATGAGCAAGCGCGGCCTGTTCGGCGCGTACCCGCAGATCGGTGTTCCCGTCGGCATGATCCTCGCCACCGGCCTGCTCTATTTCCTCAACACGTCCATGTCCAAGGAGGACTTCGCGTCCTGGGGCTGGCGCGTGCCGTTCCTGCTCTCGATCGTGCTGATCGTCGTCGGCTACCTGATCCGCCGCGCCGTTGCCGAAAGCCCGGTCTTCAAGGAACTGTCCGAGCGCAAGGAAGAAAGCAAAGCGCCGCTGGGCGAGCTCATCCGGAAGCACAAGAAGGCCGTCCTCTACTCGACGATGATCTTCATCGGCAACAACGCCGCCGGCTACCTGCTGATCGCATTCTTCATCTCCTACGCCACCAAGTCCCTGAAGATGCCCGTCGCGCAGATCCTGCTGGCCACCACGCTGGCTTCCTTCGGCTGGCTGATCTTCACCCTGATCGGCGGCTGGCTGTCGGACAAGATCGGCCGCGTCAAGACCTTCCTGATCGGCTACGGCATCGTCTTCGTCTGGATGATCCCGATGTTCGCGCTGATCGACACCAAGAACATCATGCTCTACGGCGTTGCGCTGTTCGTCCTGACCATCGGCCTGGGCCTGTCCTACGGCCCGATGTCCGCGATGTACGCCGAGATGTTCCCGGCCAACGTGCGCTACTCGGGCATCTCGATCGGCTACGCCTTCGGTGCCATCCTGGGCGGAGCGTTTGCGGCCACCATCGCGGAGGCCCTGCTGCAGGGCACCGGGTGGACCGGTTCCATCGGTATCTACATCATGATCCTTTGCGTCATCTCCGCCGTGGGCGTCCTGCTCGCCGGGGAAACCAAGGGCCGCCCGCTCGGCGTCGTCCACCACGCGCCGGCTGCATCGGCAAAGCACTAACAGGCAGTCAAACAGCAGGGGCACGGGCCGCAAGGTCCGTGCCCCTCGTCTTTAAGCAACCAGGCAACGCGGGGTCAGATATCGCCCATCCCGGGACTCGGGATGGGCCGCATCTGACCCCGCGTTGCTGTTCAGGCGGGCCGGGCACCCAGCAGCCGGACGACGTCGTCGTCCCGCACCTGCCGGAAGTCCCGGTAATAGCTGCCGACGGCGCGGAACTGGCCGGGAATGAACAGGCTGAAGACGGCATCGGCGGGCTGCTCCAGGGACGTCTGTGCCTCCAGTGGCGCTACGGGAACCGCGACGACGACGGTTGCCGCACCGGCTGCGCGCACGGCCCCGACGGCGGCCCGCATCGTCGCTCCGGTGGCCAGCCCGTCATCGACGATGATCACGGTTCTGCCCTTGAGCGGCAGCCGCGGCCCGGGATAGGACGCGGCGCGGTGCTCCAGTTCGGCTCTTGCGGTGCTTTCGACCGCGTCCAGGGCGGACTGGCGGACGCCGACGCCGAGGAGCCGGTCCGCGAGGGCCCGGTTCAGCATCCGCACCACCCCGCCGCCGGCCGAGGCCAGGGCGCCGAACGCAGTTTCTGCGAGGCCGGGAATCCCCAGCTTGCGGACCGGAAGCACGTCCCACGGCAGCTGGAGGGCGGTGGCGGCCGCCGCGGCAACCGGGACACCGCCGCACGCCAGGCCCAGCACCACAGTGTCCGGTCGTCCGCGGAACTGGCGGAGGGCGGAGGCCAGGAGCCTGCCGGCCTCCTCGCGGTCGGTGTAACGCATGCCCATCGCGACCTCCTCCGGTTCCGCCCGCCCTGCTGCGGCCAGCCTACGTCCGGCACGGGAACCGCGCGAGGGTAAGCGCCGCCCTTTAAACCAACGCGGGGTCACCTACGGCCCATCCGCGTCGTTCGGATGGGCCGTAGGTGACCCCGCGTTGGTAGTGGGGAGGTGGACGGGACGGAGGTCAGACGGCGAGGAAGCTGATGGCCCCCTGCTTGAAGGCGCGGCTGGTGATGGCGTTCGTGTGGTTCCGGCCCGGCAGGACCAGCTGCTCCACCATGGCCCCGGCCTTCGCGCCCAGGGCCGCGAGTTCAGGCATCGACGCGGCGCGCTCGTCCTTCTCCCCGGCCACGAGCAGCATCGGCATGTGCGGCACGGCTTCGGCGGGGTCGAACGGCTCGTTCTTGACGGCCTCCACCAGGGACAGCAGCGAGAAGATGTTGTTGCTGGGCAGCATCTGGGCCATCTTCAGCAGCCCGGCGGTGGACGCGTCGGCGATCGGGGTGCCGTCGGCCAGGTAGCGCTGCGCGGCGACGAGGTCGAAGTCGGCCAGCGGGTCGGAGACGTTCGGGCCGCCCAGGACCAGCCGGTGCACCAGCTCATGCTGGGTGGCGCCGAACTCCCAGGCGAGCCGGGAGCCGAGCGAATAGCCGATCAGGTCCAGCCCGCTGGACGGGTCGCCGTCGCGCAGGGGGCGGACACCGGCGTCGAACGCGATCTGCAGCAGGTCCGCGCGGATCCTGCTGGGCGAGTAGGAGTCCATGTCCTCGGGCGCGCCGCTGCGGCCGTGCCCGGGCAGGTCCACCGTGATGACGCGGCGGCCGGCCTCCAGCAGCGCGGTCAGCCAGCCGGTGTCCTCCCAGTTGAGCTTGGAGGAGGAGGAGAAACCGTGCAGCAGCAGCACCGGGCGCAGTCCGGCGTCCGACGCGGGTTCATGGACGCCGACATACAGCTGGGGGTCGGTGCCCTCGACGGTGTGGGAGTGCTGTTCGCCGGTGTGTCTGCCGCTCATGGTGTCAGTCCTCATCAAGTACGGCGCTCAGGCGGACCCGGCGCTTCGGTGCCTCTTCCTTCGGGACCGTGCCCACGATGCCGGCGGTGTTGTCCGGAACCTCAAACACAATCAGGGGCTCGCCGACATTGATCTTGTCACCGGGCCCGCCGTGGATACGCACCACCTTACCTGCCTGCGGGCTGGGCAGTTCCACGGCTGATTTGGTGGTTTCGACCTCGACGAGGGGCTGGTTCCGCTCGACCTGGTCGCCCGGGGCCACGAGCCATTCCAGCACGGTGGCCTCGATCAGGCCCTCGCCGAGGTCGGGGAGCGGGAAGGAAATTTCAGCCACGTTTGTACTCCAATACTCGCTGGATCCCGAAGAGGATCCGGTCAATGTTCGGGATGTATTCGTCTTCCAGGTCCCC
>DASWAW010000337.1:0-3919 GCA_036390955.1 Arthrobacter sp. | reverse complement strand
CAGTTCTAGTTATTTCACAAAACAATAAAACTGTCACACAAGGAAGTGCAGTCTCCTGCTAGCACTTCTTGCAAAGTCATCAATAATAGAATCGATATCAGGTAACAGCTCGCGATGAACTTGTAGCAATACACATGCCTCCAGCCTGTCCTCTCCCATGCTTGAGCGCAGTGCAGAAAGTGTCTTTGTCACTTTATTGAAGACGCGTTCAGGTTCTGCTGTACTGGAGGGCAACGTTGCCAGAATACGTAACAATACGTTTATGTTAGGAAAGAACTGTAAGTACAGCCCTGCGTAGGCTGCGTTCAGTAGGCCTATAGATAGCTAGGCCTATCGCTACGCTACGGATCAGTTTCTGACTATTAGTAAACTATAATCACTAAGAAATTCATCCGTAGCGATAGCTATAAATAGGTCTACTGAACGCATGGCAGATTAGCTGTTCGACTAACTGAGTAAAATGAAGTTTGTAAATGCCTGAACGGTCGCGCATGTAGCTGCGAAACTATAAACTTTAATTTGCATAAATTTTTGTCAAAAAATTTTTTTGCCCCAGGTCTTTGGGGGGGGCACGTGCCCCCTGTGCCCCCCCTTAAATCCGCCACTGCGCATACGTCGATAAAATGTTGGTATAGGCCATCGAGTTTCCTTTCCCTTTGACAATACAGCTATCCACTTCAGCTAAGTGTGAATATTCTTGGTAAATCATTTTTGCAGTTTTATATGTGCTATCCGGCCTATATACACCACGTTTTAAACTACTATAGTTTTTTACATTAATATTTGCCGTTTTTCTACCAGCAGGCCTGTGTTTGATATTAACAACGAATGTAGGACATTATCCCCCCGGACATTATCCCCCCTGGTACACCCGAGGACATTATCCCCCCGGACATATTCCCCCCGGGCTGGGACCGTATCCCCCCTGGTTCAGACTGGTTCAGATTCCGATAATAAGGCTTTGATTATTATGTGTGAAAGTTTGCCCGGAATTTGTCCGTCGGGGGCAAACGACGATCAAAGACGATTAGTGCGAATTACTACGCAAGCAGCGCAAGCAGTATAAATCAGTTCTTTGATGGTTATGTTGGTTCATTGTTTTATTATGATTTGAAATTTGCAAGCTTCCGCAACCCGGAGCGCGTGTAATTGAACTCACGGTCGCGGCTTCGTTCTAGAAGGTGTGAGGTGTGAAAGTTTTACCTGAATGCTCTCATGTAGTTGGTGTCCGCCAAGAGCCATAACGGCGCGAACCACAGTCAACGCCGCGAGTTGCGATCAAAGACGTATATAATCGAGGCTTCTGTCGAACAAGCAGGTTGTGAGTTGCGACAGCCTTGCCCCAATCCAATCCGAAGTTGCGACAGCCGCCTAAAGTAGGTAACTAACAGTAACCCACGCGGAACCTAACCCTAACGCAAAGCGGTGTTTGGGGGTAGGATAAACCGGTCAGAACAGAGGGTCTCCCGCTGTATTGAAAGACGGTGCTCACCGTGGGAAGACCCATATTCTATTTTTAGCATAGTTAACGCCAAAAGTAGGCGTGTTTTCCACCGACACACTATTGCATTGCGCAACCCGAATTGCGCAATGCTTTATGTGCGCAAATCCAGCAACTTAAATGAATTGCGCAAAGTACCAATGACACACTGACCATCCTGCAGCGTGAAACACTAACAGGATGCGACAGCTTGCCCCGGTGCAATGCGCACTACGAAATCCCGACAGCTTCTTGAACGAGAGTAACCATTGGACTAAGTAACTCCAACGGTACATAACCGCAACCTAAAGCTATGTGGGTCCAATGGGGTACCAGACGCTAATAGCTGCGTTGGTGGGGGGCTCATAACATACCCTAATGGCATAAAACAGTAGAATTCATAGATAATCGATTACGATTTATCAGAATGGCTGTGGCGATACGTGATTGGCCTGGAGCCATTGCACCGAGGCTGTAGGAATCTGCTTTCCGCAAAACAGGTTGCGCACCCCGAGTTGCGTTCAAACAATTGCTATAGTGTGTCATCGAACTTCCAAAGCTTTGGCATGAGATGTATTTGCTTCAGTGATAGGTAGTCAATGTTTTCAAAATTCAAGATGGCGGCGTCCGCCATCTTGAATGGCGGCGTCCGCCATCTTGAATTTTAGTAAATATGCACTTTTAATGAAACGGTTGCGTTCATTGTCAGATTCGCAACATTCCCAGGATCGGTCCAATAGAATGACATGGCAACCGATTTTAGAAATTCAAGATGGCCACCGCCGCCATCTTGAAAATTCAAAATATGCATTTTCGATGCAACAGTTGAGTTCAATGTCAAATTTTCAACATTCCCACCAAATTTGGTGACGATTGGTCTAATAGTAATGAAATGGTAACCAATTTTTTTAATTCAAGATGGCGGCCGCCGCCATCTTGATTTCTTGTAAATTTGCATGTTTGATGGTACAGTTGCAATTTATTTCAGATTCTCAGCATTCCCACCAAATTTGATAAGGAACGGTCTAAAATTAGGAAAATGGCAACCGATTTTAGAAATTCAAAATGGCGGCCGCCGCCATCTTGAAATCTTGTGAATATGCATTTTTGACGTGATAGTTGCGTTTTATGTCAGATTCGCAGCCTTTCCACCAAATTTGGTGACGATTGATCCAATAGTAATGAAATGGCAACCGACTTTCGAAATTCAAGATGGCGGCCGCCGCCATCTTGAATTTGTTTAATTATGCATATTTGATGTAACAATTATGTTCTATGTCAGATTCTGAACACTCCCACTAAAGTTGGTGAGGATCGGTCCAATAGTAATAATATGGTAACCGATTTTCGAAATTCAAGATGGCGACCGCCGCCATTTTGATTTTCCGTAAATATGCATTTTTGATGCAGCAGTGGCGTTCTATGTCAGGTTCTCAACATTCAAACCAAATTTTGTAAGGATCGGTCCAATAGTAATGATATGGCAACCGATTTTCGAAATTCAAGATGGCGACCGCCGCCATCTTGAATTTTCGTAAATATGCATTTTTGATGCAACAGTTGCGTTCTATGTCACATTCTCAGCCTCTCCATCAAATTTGGTGACGATTGGTTCAATAGTAATGAAATGGCAACCGATTTTCGAAATTCAAGATGGCGGCGGCAGCCATCTTGAAAAATACACTTCCGGTTGAATCGCCATTATGAGAAAGGAGCTCCTGGTGTGTTACTTCCAATCAAAAATATAACTTTTGTGGGGTTATATCGACGTTTAAGGGTAGTTTACTCTCGAGAGCTCTAATGCTAAAGAGATTTCCGCTGCAAATCGGCTAAGTCCGAAAACGGGTCGAAATTTTGGTGTTTTTTGAGCCGGAGACCCCCTAAAAGTGAATTTGAAGGCTCCAAACCCCCAAAAGGCACGTGTACGAAACAGAACACGTCGTTTGAGCCATCAAGCGTGCGAATCGGTTCAGAATTGCGACCTGTAGGCGAGATGAGGAAACGGAAAAAAAAAAAAAAAAAAAAAGGGAGAACATAAGTCACAAAAGTGTGATATTTCACCACTGTGTGGAGGCGCCCCCTGTGGACCGATCTCAACCAAATTTGGCGTGTTTGTAGGTCTCACCAACGTAATCACCTACGCCAAAAATGGTTTCAAAATTTCCATTGGTTTTTCCAGGGCGACAGGCGGAAAAACGCGTGTTTCCCTTTAGAAAGCCAACGGCCTATATAACAGTGCCATGCGCTACCGCGCTGGCTTGTGATTTTGACGTGGCTTGACTGGATTCACTGGAACCGTTATAAGGCTTTATTGTCAGATGACAGTTTGTTAGTGTTAATAATGTCTCTGAGTTAAGTGACTGTACGTGTAGTTCATACAGTTCACTGTAGTTGTAGCTTGTTGCAGCTTAAGTAGCTAAAATTCAAACGTTGGAGTCA
>DASWAW010000336.1:0-2503 GCA_036390955.1 Arthrobacter sp. | reverse complement strand
GGCGTCCAGTTCGAGATCCAGCACGGCGAACTCGGGGCTCGCCACGCCTCCGCCGGAGTTGATGGTGAAGTCGGTGCCCGCGGCTTTCCAGCGGCGTTCCCGGGCGTCCCCGGCGGTGGGGGCCGGAACCACAATGCCCCATTTCTGCAGGGCGCGCAGGTGGTAGCTCATGGCGCTCGGCGTGAGGCCGGTCTGGGCGGCGAGTTCGGTGGCCGTCCGGCTGACCTGGGTTGAATACAGTTCGGAAATCACTTCCAGCCGGGCGGCGTGGGCCAGCGCCCGGATCGCTTTCGGGTCAGTGATCTCCACTTTCTTTTCCGGACGCTGCCGGCGTTTGGGTGCCGGAGACGCCGGTGGCCCCGCCGCTGGGGTTTCTGCATTCACCCCTCCAGTCTACCGAAGGCCGCCAAACTATGAAAGAAATGCTTGACACCAAATTGTACCGGAGAGTAGCTTGCTACTTATGAATCAGGCACTGCACGACGCGCGGGGCGAAGCCCTGCCCGCGCAGCCGCTCTGGCGGAACCGCGATTTCGTCCTCGCCGGCAGCGCCCGCTTCATCGCCACGGCCGGCATGGGCGCCGTCATCATCAGTGTGATGCTACACCTGCAAAACCTGGCCGCCGCCGGCCGGACGCCGGTTGCCGGGCCCTGGCTCGTCGCGGCATATCTGCTGTGCTCGGCGCTTCCGCTCGTGCTGCTCGCCCCGTGGGCCGGCCGCCTCGCGGACACCCGGGATTCGCGGACGCTGGCGACGGCGTCGTCCCTAGTCAGTGCCGCGGCCGTCGCCGGCATGGGCTTGGGAATGCAGAACCTGGACAACTACCTGCCGGTGCTGTTTGCCTTGACCTTCGTGCTCGACGCCGCCCAGGCCGTCGCCTCGCCGACCTGGCAGGCACTGCTGCCCCGGATCGTGGGCGAGGAACGGACCCCGCGGGCGCTGGGCACCATGCAGGCCACCATCATGATCGCCGGCATGGTGGGACCGGCCGCGGGCGGCCTGCTCAGCGGCTGGGGCGGATCCGGCCTGGTCTTTGCTGTAGCCAGCGGCTGCTATCTCGCGATGGCCGCGGGCGCCATGCTGATCCGGACCCGCCGCGGCACGGCCGCCGAACGCGTCGGCAAGGACCGTCCCGCACTGCTGGACGGCCTTCGCCTGATCCGGCGGGACGGTCTGGTCTGGGCGCTGGTCCTGGGCGCGCTGTTCTTCATCACGGTCGGCGAGGCGACCAATGTCCTGGAAGTGTTCTTGGCCCGCGACGAGCTCGGCGCCACCGAAACGCAGTACGGGCTGCTGGCGGCGTCGTTTAGCCTTGGCATGGCTTCGGGCGCGGCGCTGGCCGGCCGGATCACGACCCCTCCGGCCCGCCTGCGCGCCCTGCTGGTTGCGATGGCCCTGACCTCTGCCTTCCTGGGGATCATGTCCCTGGTGCCGAGCATGGAACTGTTGTTCGTGGCCTACACCGCGATGGGGACCGCGTGCGGAGTGCTGAACGCGTGCTTCGGGGCAATAGCGATCCTGCGGATTCCGGAAAGCGGCCGCGGCCAGGCGATGGCGATCATCGGTGGCCTGACCCGGGCCGTCTCGATCGGGGCCCTCGCGCTGGGCGGGCTGCTCGGCGCCCTGCTACCCATCCGGATGAGCTTCCTGCTCGCCGGAGCGACCGGGGTCCTGGCGGCCCTGGCCGTCGCCGCGTACGTTCTGCCGCGTTACGGCAGCGAGGGCGCGGCACAGCCCGAGGTCCCCGCAGCCTCCGTACCGGCCGCGGCGTCATCGTCATCGTCAGCCGCGCCGGCAGCAGCGTCAGGCGGGCAGCAGGAAGCCGTCGCGGACCAGGTTCCCGACCTCGGTGAGGAGCCCGCCGCGGAAGGTCTCCGCATCCCAGTCCTCGCCCCCACCCAGCAGCGCCTCAAGGGCGCCGATGATCTGCCCGACGGAGAGGTCGCCGTCGCACGCTGAGACAAACCCGGCCAGCTCGGTGCTCAGCAGGTTGGTGCGGCGCAGGCCCGCACCCTGACGCAGCAGGATGACGCCGGGATGCTCGGCCCCGGGGCGCTGGTGCCGTTCCTCGGTGACGTCCTCGGCCACCAGCAGGTGCGCGGCGGCCAGATCGTGGGCAGCCAGCCAGTCGGCGTGTTCCACGGCAGCGCCCAGGTGCGGGCCGACGGGCTGCTCGATCGGATAGGTGATCTCCTCGAAACGCCTCAGCACCGGCGTGGACCCCTCGGCGGGCCGCCGCAGCCAGATCATCCCGAAGCCGATGGCCTCCACGTTGCGGGAGGCAAAATCGTCCAGGTACGCCGCGTACGAGTCCTGGTAGAGCCGCCGGTCGCGGGCCTCGGAGGCATCCTGCAGCCAGGTTTCGGCGTACTGTTCCGGGCTGACCTGCTCGCGCTGGATGAACCAGACGTCCGTGTCCGGTCCGGCCCAGCTTTGCGGCCGTTCGGCCCAGGCTGCGCCCGCCGGGATCTCCCAGTTGCCCAGCAGCTGGGCTGTTCCGGC
>DASWAW010000335.1:0-3910 GCA_036390955.1 Arthrobacter sp. | reverse complement strand
GCGTCGATCTGCCAGGCGACGGACACATCCTTGGGGTCACGCGTACGTCGGTTGGGGACGATCGCAATGTCATCCAGGGAGTAGGCACGACGCCCACGCTTGCCACGGCCAATCTCAATCTCGTAAGTCACTGCTCTAGGTTATCCCAGTGAACGCGCGCGGGGCCGATGGCCCGCGGGCGGTACTCTGGCGGCATGGGCAAACGCTGGGTCTTCGATGGCCATATCGCCGGGATCGGGACCGAATCCGGTCTGCGCGCCGTGGTGGGCCTCTGGCAGCACTCCCCCTTCGGGGCCTTCGCCGACGCCATGGTGCAGCTGCCCTCCGGCCACCGGATCCTGCTCGCCCCGACCGCCGAGGTCGGCGAGTTCATCGGTGCGGTTTACAACTTTGACGAGACCCGGGTGGTCGACGTCGCCGCGTCGCACGGCGCGCACCAGCTCCGGGTGGACGCCGGCCCGCTCCGGATCCGTGCCGCCGTCGGCGCGCGGACCCGCCTGGGCGGCGTCGTCCGGCTGGTCCCCCGGCCGGTGGCGGTGCATCCGCGGTGGCTGCGGGCGATCAGCCCGCTCGCGGCCCGGCTCAGTCCCGGTGCGCGGACCGCGGGCGCCGCGAACGGCGGACGGCAGGAGTACTACGGCGTGACTGATCTGCACAGCATCGACTCGGCCAGCGTCGAGTGGGACGGCGGGGACGCCGGGGCCATGTCCGCCATCCGGCCCGCCGTCACCTTCGGTTTCAGCAGCGTCCCCCCGGAACCCAGCCTGGCGCGGGTCCGCACCACGGTGGTCCAGGCGGCCGCCGGAAGGTAGCCCGGACTGCTCAAACCCCCTCGTCCACGGCGAGCTGGGATTCGAACATCCGGAAATAGCGGCCGCGCAGCGCCACGAGTTCCTTGTGGGTCCCCTGCTCCACGATCCGCCCGTCCTCCAGCATGTAGACGATGTCCGCTTTCTCGATCGTGGCGAGGCGGTGGCTGATGGCGATGATCGTGCTGCTGCGGTCGGCGAAGAGCCGGGTGAAGATCCGGTGCTCCGCGAGGGCGTCGATGGCCGAGGTCGGCTCGTCCATGACCATGAACGAGGCGTTCCGGTAGAAGTTCCGGGCCATCGCGAGCCGCTGCCACTGGCCGCCGGACAGCCCGCTGCCCTTCCGCCCGCGCGGATCCTCCATCCAGTTGCTGACGTGGTTGTCCAGGCCGTTGGGCAGTTTGTTGATGAACTCCAGGGCTTCCGCGTCGGCCGCGGCGCGGCGGATCCGCCCGTCGTCGCGCGGCGAATCGACGTCGCCGAAGAAGATGTTCTCCGCCGCGGTGGCGAATTCGTACTTCAGGAACTCCTGGCTGAGTACCGCCAGATGGCGGTGCCAGGACTTCACGTCGACGGCGGCGAGGTCGACGCCGTCGAGCAGCACCTGCCCGGAGTCCGGGCGGTAGAGCCCTGCGAGGATCCGGATGAGGGTGGACTTGCCGGCGCCGTTCTCCCCCACGATGGCGATGTGCTGGCCCTCGCGGATGGTCATCGAAATGCCCTTGATGACCTCCAGTTCGCTGCCCGTGTAGGTGAAGCGGATGTCCCGCAATTCCACGGTCGTGGGCGCCTGCAGCAGCGGCGGGGCATGGTCGGAGTGCACCGGCAGCGCCATAAAGAGCTCATAGTCCTTCAGGTTCGCGAGGTCCTCGTCGATCGAACTGAGCGAGGAGACGAGGCTGTTGGCGGTGGACAGCGCCCGGCTGACGATCTGCTGGACGTAAAGGAACTGCCCCACCGGCTGCGCCCGGGCGATGATCTGCCCCACCACCCAGATCAAGGAGACGACCTCCGCGCCGTACTGCAGAGCGTCGGCGGCGAGCTGTTTGGGGATGTAGCGCTTTTGGAAGTCCAGCCGTCTGCGTTCATCCGCGTCGCGCAGCCGTGACCGCAGCCCCATCAGGTAGCCGACGATCCCATAGAGGCGCATCTCGGCGATGTGCTGGGGCCGCAGCAGGTTGGTCTCGATCATCCGCCGCTGCCGGCGCGAATCGATCTGGGTGTTCCAGTGCGCGATCTGCTCGCGGGAGAGCTTGAACTGCAGGTAGACGCTGGGGACAATCGCGACGAGGACGATCACGGCGATCCACCAGCTGACCAGCAGCAGCGCGCCGATCGCGAGGATCACCGAGACCAGCTGCGTGAAGATGGCGGCAATCCGGTCCAGGACCCGGGCGTAGGAATCGGCGAAGCGCTTGGCCCTGTCGTACAGGTCCACCGTTTCCTTGTCGTCGTAGCGCCAGAATTCCAGCGCCAGGAACCGCTCGTACATCAGGTCGCCCACGATCGCGCCGACCTTGAAGCTCATGAGCTGCTGGATGTACCGGTCCACGCTGCTGAACGCGCCCCAGAACAGTCCCAGCGCGGCGGTGATGATGACGTAGACAATGGCCTGCTGACCGGCGGCGGTGTCGCCCGCGTAGGCGGCCGCGAGGGCAGTGGTGGTCAGGGCGGCGAAGTAGGTGGTGACCAGCGGCAGCAGCGCCGAAATCAGCGAGCCGGCAACTTTCATGACGACGGCGGCCGGTGAGGCCCGGAAGCTGACGCGCAGCACCTGCGCCACGGCCCGGGCATACGGCCGGAGCGCCAGCTTGCGCTTCGGCTCACGCGCGGGCAGGAGTTCGGACATGCCTCCAGCCTAGGACACCCGCCCGCCCAACTAACTCGCAGCTGGGGCCGTTATGGGGGTCCAAAACGGCCCCTGCTGCGAGTTACTTGGGTGAGCCGGGCGGTGCGGTTAGCGCGAACCGTAGTTCGGGGCCTCCACGGTCATCTGGATGTCATGCGGGTGGGACTCCTTCAGTCCGGCCGGCGTGATCCGGACGAACTTCCCGCGGGCCTTCAGCTCCGGCACGGTCGGGGCGCCGGTGTAGAACATGGTCTGGCGGAGGCCGCCGACCAGCTGGTACGCCACCGAGGCGAGCGGTCCGCGGTAGGCCACCCGGCCCTCGATGCCCTCCGGGATGAGCTTGTCATCGCCGGAGACGTCGGCCTGGAAGTAGCGGTCCTTGGAGTAGGAGGTGTTCTTTCCGCGGGTCTGCATGGCCCCGAGGGAACCCATGCCGCGGTAGAGCTTGAACTGCTTGCCGTTGACGAAGATCAGGTCACCCGGGGACTCGTCGCAGCCGGCCAGCAGGGAGCCGAGCATGACGGTGTCGGCGCCGGCCACCAGGGCCTTGCCGATGTCGCCCGAGTACTGCAGCCCGCCGTCGGCGATCAGCGGCACGCCGGCCGGGATGGCGGCCTTGGCGGACTCGTAGATCGCGGTGATCTGCGGGACGCCGACTCCGGCAACCACCCGGGTGGTGCAGATGGATCCGGGGCCCACGCCGACCTTGATGCCGTCGGCACCGGCGTCGATGAGCGCCTGGGCGCCCTCGCGGGTGGCGGCCTGGCCGCCGATGATGTCCACGTGCGCCGCCGCCGGGTCGGACTTCAGGCGGCGGATCATGTCCAGAACACCCTGGGAGTGGCCGTTGGCAGTGTCCACGAAAAGGGCGTCCACGCCGGCGTCGATCAGGGCCATGGCGCGTTCCCAGCCGTCACCGAAGAACCCGATGGCCGCACCGACGCGCAGCCGGCCTTCCTCGTCCTTGGTGGCCAGCGGGTACTGCTCGGCCTTGGTGAAGTCCTTGGTGGTGATGAGGCCCTTGAGCCGGCCCTGCTCGTCAACGAGCGGGAGCTTTTCGATCTTGTTGGTCGCCAGCTTGTGCGAGGCCTCCTCGCGGCTGATGCCGACGTGCCCGGTGACGAGGGGCATCTTGGTCATGACGTCGCTGACCAGGCGGATCGGGAAATCGGCTTCCGGCACGAAGCGGGTGTCGCGGTTGGTGACGATGCCCAGCAGCCGCATGCCCTCGTCCACGACGGGGAGCCCGGAG
>DASWAW010000334.1:0-1722 GCA_036390955.1 Arthrobacter sp. | reverse complement strand
TGTTCGTGGTCGACGCCATGATCGGCCAGGACGCCGTCAACACGGCCATGGCCTTCGACGAAGGCGTCAACTTCACCGGCATCGTGCTCTCCAAGCTCGACGGCGACGCCCGCGGCGGCGCCGCACTGTCCGTCTCCTCCGTCACCGGCAAGCCCGTGATGTTCGCGTCCACGGGCGAGGGCCTGGACGACTTCGAGCTCTTCCACCCGGACCGCATGGCCTCACGCATCCTCGACCTCGGTGACGTCCTCACCCTGATCGAACAGGCGGAGAAGTCCTGGGACAAGGACGAGGCTGCCCGGATGGCGAAGAAGTTCGCCGACCAGGAAGAGTTCACCCTGGAGGACTTCCTCGCCCAGATGCAGCAGATCCGCAACATGGGATCCATGAAGAAGATGCTCATGATGATGCCCGGAGCGCAGAACATCCGGCAGCAGCTCGAGCAGTTCGACGAGCGTGAAATCGACCGCGTCGAGGCAATCGTGCGGTCCATGACACCGCATGAACGGGTCGCCCCCAAGATCATCAACGGTTCCCGCCGCGCGAGGATTGCCCGCGGTTCCGGCGTGCATGTCTCCGAGGTCAACGGCCTGCTCGAACGTTTTGCCCAGGCCCAGAAGATGATGAAGAAGATGGCGGCCGGCGGCGGCATGCCCGGAATGCCGGGCATGCCCGGCATGGGCGGCGGAGGGGCCCGCAAGGGCGCCAAGAGCGCGCCCAAGAAGAAGGCCCGCTCCGGCAACCCGGCCAAGGCCGCCCAGGAGCTCAAGGATGCCCAGACCCGGCGGGCCGAAGGCGCCAAGGCCCTTCCGACCGGTGCCGCGTTCGGCCAGCAGGGCGGCGACTTCGATCCCTCCCAGCTGAACCTGCCCAAGGGCTTCGACAAATTCCTCGGCGGCGGCAAATAGGCCCTGCCGGCCGAGATGTCGGCGGCCCCTTGCCGGGCCGGTGTCATAGGCTTAGAGCATGTACAAGCAGCGCGTAGTCTTCGTCCACGGGGCGGGCAGCTTCGGCGCTGCCGCATGGCCGAAACAGCACGGAATGGCGCTGAACTACGACGCGCTGTTCCTGCGCCGCCACGGTTATGACCCCGTCGCCGAGCCGCTGGAAACGGACTTCGCCGCCGACGCCGCCATCGTCCTGCGCGCACTGGCCGACGACGGCCGCGGCCAGGCCGGCGGCCACGTCGTGGCCCATTCGCAGGGGGCCATTTCCGCCATGATGGCCGCCGTCGAACATCCCGAGCTGGTGCACTCCCTGACACTCGTGGAACCGGCCTGCCTCTCGCTCACCGCGGATCAGCCGGCGACGGCGGCGCACCGGGCCCTGATGCAGCCGCTCTTCGAGGTCCGCCGGCACCTGAGCGACGAGGATTTCCACCGCGAATTTGTCCGCCGGGTGTTCGCGGCCCACACCCCGGCGCAGGCGACCCTCGGAGCTCCGAGTCCGGAGGACCAGCGGGAGGCGCGCCGCCTGCGCCTGCAGGCGCCGCCCTGGGAAGCCCCGCTGCAGATCGTCCCCGGCGTCCCCACGCTGGTCCTGACCGGTGGCTGGGAGCCGCTCTATGAGGAGATCGCGGGCTACCTGCGTGAGACCGGCGCCCTGCACCGCACCGCGGCGGGCGGGCACCGGCCCCAGGATTCAGCAGAAGGCAACCGGCTCATCCGGGGGTTCATCGCCGACGTCGGCCGGCAGCAGCACGCCCAGGCCTCCTAGCCGGCA
>DASWAW010000333.1:0-7345 GCA_036390955.1 Arthrobacter sp. | reverse complement strand
GACCAATATGACCACTACTACCTCTACGGCCAAATTCTGGTCCCCGGGCCCGGCCGCTCCTAGTCTCTGGGAAGTGATTCCGATGACGTGCGTCACATTCATACAAGGAGCAACCATGACTTCCCCCTCCAACTTCACGCGGCCCAACTTCACCCGCCGGGCTGCGCTCGCAGCCGGGGCGGCCGGCGTCGTACTCGCCATGTCGGCGTGTGCGGGCGGCGCAAGCGGCGCAAGCGGCGCAGCGGCGGGCCAGAGCGCAGCCGCGGACCCGATCAAGAAGCTGAGCATCATCGTTCCGGCCAACCCGGGCGGCGGCTGGGACCAGACCGGCCGTGCGATGCAGCAGGACCTGCAGACCAACAAGCTCGTCACCTCCGCCCAGGTCAGCAACATCGGCGGCGGCGGCGGCACCAACGGCCTGGCCAAGCTCGCCACCGAAAAGGACGTCAACACGCTCATGGTGATGGGCTACGTCATGGTGGGTGCCGTGGAAACCAACGCCGCCAAGACCCGGCTGGAGGACACCACCCCTATTGCGCGCCTGACCGAAGAGCCGCTGGTCCTGGTGGTCCCGGCGTCGTCCAAGTACCAGTCCGTCCAGGACCTCGTGGATGACATCAAGGCCAACGGCAAGGGCGTCGCAATCACCGGCGGTTCCGCAGGAGGCGCGGACCACATCCTGGCCGGCCAGATCCTGAAGTCCCAGGGCGTCGAATCCGACAAACTGAACTACATCGGCTACTCCGGCGGCGGCGAATCGATCGCCGCACTGCTCGGCAACAAGGTCCAGGCCGGCATCTCCGGCGTAGGCGAATACGCCGAACAGGTCAAGGCCGGCAAGGTCCGGGCGCTCGCCGTCTCCGGCAAGTCCGAGGCGCCGGCCCTGCCGGGCGTCAAGCCGCTGAAGGACCAGGGCATCGACGTCGTCCTCACCAACTGGCGCGGCGTCGTGGCACCGGGTTCCATCGACGACGCCCAGAAGGCGAAGCTGACCGAGGTCGTCACCAAGCTGCACGACTCCGAAGCCTGGAAGGCCACCCTGGCCAAGAACAACTGGGATGACGCCTTCCTCGCCGGCGACGGGTTCAAGACCTTCCTCACCGAGGACATCGCCAAGGTCAAGACCACGCTGAGTGAGATCGGCCTGGTCAAGTAACAATGTCCGTCCAAGTAAGCACGCCCGCCAAGCGGCCCACGGGGGAGATCCTCTTCGCCCTGGTGTTCGTGAGCGTGGGCGCGGCAGGCCTTCTGGCGGCGGGGTCCATCCCGATCCCGCCGTCGGAGACCGGCATCGGCCCGCGGGCCTTCCCCTACATCGTGTGCAGCATGCTGGTCCTCGTTGGCACCGGCATCGTCGCCCAGGTCCTCCGCGGCAAAGTGGGCCATGCCGAGGAAAGCGAAGACCTCGACGTGACGGCCAAGACCGACTGGCTGGCGCTGGCGAAACTCGTCGGCTTCGTGGTGCTCCATATTTTCCTGATCGAACCGGCCGGCTGGCCCATTGCCGCGGCCGTGCTGTTCAGCGGAGCGGCGTGGACCCTTGAGGCCAAGCCGCTGTGGAAGGCGGTCATCGTTTCCGTGCTGCTGGCGCTCGTGCTGCAGTACGTCTTCGGTGGGCTGCTGGGCGTATCCCTGCCGCCGGGCCCATTGCTTGAGGGGGTGCCGTTCTTCCATGGATAGCTTCACGATGCTCCTCGAGGGCTTCTCGACGGCGCTGCAGCCGGTCTATCTGCTGTACGCCCTGGGCGGTGTGTTCGTTGGCACCGCCGTCGGCGTGCTGCCCGGCATCGGTCCGGCGATGACCGTCGCGCTGCTGATGCCGATCACCTATTCGCTGGATCCCGCGGCCGCCCTGATCGTTTTTGCCGGCATTTACTACGGCGGCATGTACGGCGGCTCCACCACGTCCATCCTGCTCAACACACCGGGCGAATCGTCCTCGATCGTCACCGCGCTCGAGGGAAACAAGATGGCCAAGGCAGGCCGGGGCGCGGCCGCACTGGCGACGGCGGCGATCGGTTCGTTCGTCGCCGGCACCATCGCGACGGTGCTGCTGACGTTCCTGGCGCCCGTCGTCGCGGAACTGGCTGTGGGCCTCGGGCCCGTGGACTATGTGGCCCTGATGGTGGTGGCGTTCCTCACCGTCGGTGCCCTGCTGGGCGCCTCCGTGCTGCGCGGCCTCGCCTCGCTGGCCCTGGGGCTGTTCATCGGGATGATCGGCATCGATGACAGCACCGCCCAACAGCGTTTCACCTTCGACAACCCCACTCTGGTGGACGGCATCGACATGGTGCTCGTTGCCGTGGGCCTCTTCGCCCTCGGTGAAGCCCTTTACGTGGCGTCGAAGCTGCGGCACGGTCCCGTCGAGGTCATTCCGGTCAGCAAGGGCAAGAACGCCTGGCTGTCCAAGGAGGACTGGAAGCGGTCCTGGAAGCCGTGGCTGCGGGGCACGTTCATCGGGTTCCCGATCGGCACGGTCCCGGCGGGCGGCGCGGACGTGTCCACGTTCCTGTCCTACGCTGCGGAGCGGAAACTGGCCAAGGGCCCCAACAAGGCACAGTTCGGCAAGGGCGCCATTGAGGGCGTGGCCGGTCCGGAGGCGGCAAACAACGCCGCGGCCGCCGGTGTCCTGGTCCCGCTGCTGACGCTCGGAATCCCGACGACGGCGACCGCGGCCATGATGCTCACCGCGTTCCAGCGGTACCAGATCCAGCCCGGGCCCCTGCTCTTCGAGAACCAGGGTGCGCTCGTGTGGACCCTGATCGCGTCGCTGTACGTGGGCAACCTGATGTTGCTGGTGCTCAACCTGCCCCTGGTCGGCCTGTGGGTGAAGATTCTGCAGATCCCGCGGCCCTACCTGTACTCGGGCATCCTCGTCTTCGCGGCACTGGGCGCTTTCTCGGTGAACTTTGCCGCGGCCGACGTCGGCATCCTGCTGGTGGTCGGAATCCTGGGTTACTTCATGCGCCGCTACGGCTATCCGGTGGCGCCCATGGTGGTGGCGATGATCCTCGGGCCGATGTTCGAAGTGCAGCTGCGGCGCTCGCTGCAGCTCTCCCAGAACGACCCCACGGCCCTGTTCTCCTCACCGTTCGCCGTGGTCGTGTACGCCTCCATGGCCCTGATCTTCGTGGGCTCCTGGTGGCTTCGCCGCCGCCAGGCCGCACTGGAGGCTGCGCCCGTGAAGGAGGAGCTGTCCGTCTAGTCCGGATGTTGCTCTGATTCGATCCCGATGGCCGGAATGGTGACCACCATTCCGGCCATCGGCGTACAACGGCTTTCAGCCATCCGGCGGCAGCGACAACGGCGGAATGGACTCGTCCAGCAGCATCCGGATCCAGCGCTGGCCGGTGGCACGGAACTCCTCCCGGGTGGAGAAACGGTACAGGTAGCTGCTGGCCCGCACCCAGCGGGGCCGGGCGCCGTCGAACGGATCATGCCGCAACAGCCGCAGAGTGGTGCGGTCGGCCTCCAGCAGCTTGGCCAGGAAGGCGTAGAACCACTGCTCATGCACGGTGCGCAACGGCAGGAACCACATCAGCCAGTCGAGGCGCAGGTGGTAGGGCGCCCACTGGCGCGGAATCCGGCGGACCTCGCCTGGCTTGCCACGGAAGCCGTATTCCCGCCAGTCCGCAGTGTCGTCGGGCTCCGCGGCGAGCGTGCCTTCCACCACGATTTCGATCCGCTGCTTCGTCACCGTGCCAAACGCACCATAGGTGTTCCCCAGCTGCCAGCGGTTGAAAGCGGCGTTCATCAGCTGGTAGTGGGAGAACAGGTTCTCGATCGGGCGGTAGCTGAGCACCACGAGCAGCACAGTGGCGAGCAGGACCACCACCAGCCAAGCCGTCGGCGCCTGGCTGCCGGCCGCCCCGGCCGCCCCGGCCGCCCCGGCGCCTGCGGCCGCGGCCGGGGCGTGCCAGTCGAGCGGGATCGCGGGGACCAGAGCATGTGCCACGGGGTCGCTGACCGCGGCGAAGGCGAGCACGATCGCCATCCAGTTCAGCCAGGCGAAGTTCCCGCTCGCCACCAGCCACAGCTGGGTGAAGATAATGATCCCCGCGGCCACACTGGCCAGCGGCTGCGGGGCGAACAGGAAGAACGGCACCACCAGCTGCGCGAAATGGTTGCCCAGCACCTCCACCCGGTGCCACGGCTTCGGCAGCAGGTGCGCCTGCCGGCTGAGCGGCCCGGGCATCGGCTGGGTCTCGTGGTGGTAGTACAGGGCTGTCAGGTCACGCCACTCCCGGCCGCCGCGGATCTTGATCATGCCGGCGCCGAACTCCAGGCGGAACACCAGCCACGCCAGCAGGATCAGGATGGTCCGCGGCGGGGGAGTCTGGTCGGAGCCGAGGAAGGCCACGATGAACCCGGCCTCCAGCAGCAGCATCTCCCAGCCGAAGCCGTAGAACGTCTGGCCCACATTCACGATCGACATGTACAGCAGCCACAGTGCCAGGAACGCCAGCAGGGGAACCCACGGCGGTCCAAGCTGCGGGAGGCCCGCGACGATGGCGGCCGCAACCGCCATCCCGCCCAGGCACACCGTGCGCAGCAGCCGGTCCGAGTAGCGCCAGCTGAACAGGGTGGGTCTGCGCAGCCGGCTGGAGCGCGCCAGGAAATCCGGCACCGGCAACAGCCCGCGCTCGCCGAGGAGGGCCGGAAACTGGTTGAAGGAGGAAAGGAAGGCCACGAAGTAGAGGGTGGCGACGCCGCGCTGGAGCACCTGCCGGGCGAACTCGTACTCCGGCGCGTCAAACCAGGCCGTCCACTCCACGATCCCCACGTTACGCCTGCGGTCCGCCGCGTCAATGCGCGGCCCCATCCGTCACCGGTCCGGCGTCCGTCGGGGGCGACTTTGAGGCGCCAACGAGGGCTTTCCGGCCATCCGACGGCGGGTCCGGGCGCAAAGTGGCCCCGGATGGCCGGGCTGGACAGCGTGCGCGGGGAACCGTGCACCGAACCCGGTGCGGGATACTGGAACCATGCAGCCGCGCAAGATCGTCCTCCTCGGGTCCACCGGTTCCATCGGCACGCAAGCGATTGACGTCGTCGACGGCGCCCCGCACCTTTTCGAGGTTGTGGCGCTCAGCGCGGGCGGCGGGAACCCCGAACTCCTGGCCCGGCAGGCCGTCCACACCCGGGCCCGGGCCGTCGGCGCCGCGTCCGGCGACGCGAAATACCTTCAGGCACTGATCGACGACGCCTCCGGCGCGGCCGGCGTCACCGGCTACCGCCCCGAGATCATCACCGGACCGGACGCCTCCACCCGGATCGCGGAGATCGAGGCCGACGTGGTCCTCAACGGCATCACCGGCTCCATCGGCCTGGCCCCCACCCTGGCCGCGCTCAAGTCCGGCGCGACCCTGGCCCTGGCCAACAAGGAGTCCCTCATCGTCGGCGGCGCCCTGGTCAAGGCCGCCGCCCGGGAAGGGCAGATCGTCCCGGTCGACTCCGAACACTCCGCCATCGCCCAGTGCCTTCGCTCCGGCACCGCAGCCGAGGTCGACAGGCTGATCCTCACGGCGTCCGGCGGGCCCTTCCGCGGCAAGACTCGGGAGGAGCTGCACCATGTGTCCCCGCAGGACGCCTTGGCCCACCCCACCTGGGACATGGGCCTGATGGTCACCACCAACTCCGCCAGCCTGGTCAACAAGGGCCTGGAGGTGATCGAGGCGCACCTGCTCTTCGACATCCCGCTGGAGAGGATCGACGTCGTGGTCCACCCGCAGTCCGTGGTCCACTCGATGGTGCAGTTCATCGACGGCTCCACGATTGCCCAGGCCTCCCCGCCGGACATGCGCCTGCCCATCGCCCTGGGCCTCGGCTGGCCGGACCGCGTCGCGAAGGCGTCCCAGCCGTGCGACTGGAGCAAAGCCACCAGCTGGACTTTCGAGCCGCTGGACACCACAGCGTTCCCCGCCGTCGGGCTGGCGAAGGATGCCGCCAGACAGGGGAGCACCTACCCGGCCGTGTTCAATGCCGCGAACGAGGAGGCCGTGATGGCCTTCCATGCCGGCCGGATCCGGTTCACCGATATCGTCGATACCATCGAAGCAGTCCTCAGCGAACACACAGGATCCTCCGGGCTGACAGTGGAGTCCGTACTGGATGCTGAAAGATGGGCACGCGCCCGCACCCACGAACGTTTAGCCGTCAGAAGCGTCTAGGAAGCAGCAGATCGAAGCATGAGTCCCGTCCTCCTCTTTATCCTCGGTGTCGTCTTTGTGGCGATCGGCATCGCCGTGTCCATTGCCCTGCACGAGGTGGGCCACCTGCTGCCGGCCAAGCTGTTCAAGGTCCGGGTCACCAAGTACATGATCGGCTTCGGGCCCACGCTTTGGTCCCGCAAGAAGGGCGAGACCGAGTACGGCTTCAAGGCCATCCCGCTGGGCGGCTTCGTCTCCATGATCGGCATGTACCCGCCGAACAAGGAGGACGGCACCGTGCGCACCTCCAGCACCGGCATGTTCCAGTCCCTCGCCTCGGATGCCCGCTCGCTGGCCCACGAGGAGGTCGGCCCCGCCGACGCGAACCGGGTGTTCTACAGGCTGCCGGTCTGGAAGAAGATCGTCATCATGCTCGGCGGCCCGGCGATGAACATGCTGATCGGGCTCGTGCTGACGGCCGTGCTGCTGATGGGCTTCGGCATTGCCACCCAGACCACCACCGTCGCCGACGTCTCCAAATGCCAGGTCAAGGCCGGCGAAACCGTGGACCCGGACTCCGCCGACTGCAAGCTCACGCCCGCCGCCGCCGCGGGCCTGTTGCCCAACGACGTCATCACCTCCTTCGACGGCAAGGCCGTGACCAGCTGGGATGAACTCACCGGCTGGATCCGCGCCTCCGCGGACCGCCAGGTCAGCATCACGGTGGAGCGCGACGGCGTCCCCGTCACCACCACCGTCACCCCGGTCCTCTCCTCACGTCCCGTGGTCGGCGCCGACGGCCGCCAGGCCAAGAGCGACGACGGCACCCTGCTGTACCAGGACGTCGGCTTCCTGGGCATCGGTGCGCAGACCGCGCTCGTCCAGCAGCCGGCGTCGACGGTGCTGCCCATGGCGGGGGAGAACATCAAGCAGATCGCCGGCGTCGTCGTGAACCTTCCGGCGCGCGTGGCCGGGGTCGCCAAGGCGGCCTTCAGCGAAGAGCCCCGCGACCCGAACGGACCCATCAGCGTGGTCGGGGTGGGGCGGGTGGCCGGCGAGGTCGCCGCGATGGAGCAGGTTCCGATGCAGTCCCGGGTGGCCACCCTGGTGGGGCTGCTGGCCGGACTCAACTTCGCGCTGGCCGTCTTCAACCTCATCCCGCTGCTGCCGCTCGACGGCGGCCATGTGGCCGGCGCGCT
>DASWAW010000332.1:0-9646 GCA_036390955.1 Arthrobacter sp. | reverse complement strand
GCCAGGATGACCTGGGCGGCGCGGATGTGCCAGATCCGCTGGCGGGACACGCCGGGCGCGGCCGGGGTCAGGAGGTGGTCCGTCCGGTTCTGCGCCGCGATGACGTAGTTGGAGTCGTAGGAGCCGAAGGCGGACGTGCGGTTCAGGACGGTGCACTCGGCGGCGGAGATCAGTTCGGCTTCAACGTTGGACACCCAGTCCAGGGCGGGGACCCCTTCGATGCTCTCCGCGAGGGCCGGATCGGTGGATCCGGACAGCAGCGAGCCGCCCAGTTCAGGCTGGTCGTCAATGAGGATGACGCGGGCGCCGGCACGGACGGCTTCGCGGGCCGCGGCCAGGCCTGCGGGCCCGCCGCCGACCACGAGGACGTCGGTGTGGACGTACTTCTTGTCGTACTCGGCGTGGTCCTCGTCCGGGTCCAGCTTTCCGAGCCCGTTGAGGAGTTCGGCGCTGAGCCCGTCCACGAGGGTCACCGTGGTGGCGGGGAGCATGGACTCGGCCACGTGGCCCGGGAACCGTGCGGCGACCTTGACGAGGGCGTTCGATTCCTCGACGCCGGCGGACATGATGCCGCGGGGCCGGTCCTCGTAGAGGGAGTTGCCGGCCCGGAACTGGCCGTTTGCCAGCAGGGCGGAGGCGAGGGTGTCGCCCGGGTGGCCGGTGTATTCACGGCCGTCCAGGGTGAAGCGCCAGGTGACGCTGCGGTCAATGCGTCCGCCGGTGGACAGTCGCGCGGGCTGCGGCTGAGCGGTCATTTGATGGCTCCTTCGGGGGAGACGGGGGTGGTGACGGTGGGGGCAGTGGGTCCGGTGGCGGGGCGAAGCTGGCCCATCGGGTACACGGCCTGGATGTCGTAGGTGAGCGTGTCGCGGAGCATGTTGAACCACTGCCGGCAGCTGGTGCTGTGCAGCCAGCGCTCGGCGAAGGCGCCCTTGGTGTTGTCGCGGTAGAACAGGTACTCGGCCCATTCGCGGTCGGTCAGTTCGGCCGGGTTTTCGGGGTAGGCGATGTGGGCCTGGCCGCCGTAGTGGAATTCGGTCTCGTCCCGGGGGCCGCAGTTGGGGCAGGGAATCAGGAGCATGTCCTTACCTCTTTCTAGTGGGCCACGGCGGCGGCGCCGTGTTCGTCGATCAGGGCGCCGGTTTCGAAGCGCTCGAGGGCAAAGGGTTTGTTGAGGGTGTGCGGTGTTCCGGTGGCGATAGTGTGCGCGAAGGTCAGCCCGGCAGCCGGGGTGCCCTTGAATCCGCCGGTTCCCCAGCCGCAGTTGACGAACATGTTCTCCACCGGGGTGGTGCCGACGATGGGGGAGGCATCGAGGGTGGTGTCCACGATCCCGCCCCAGGTCCGGAGGACGTGGGCCCGGGCGAAGATCGGGAAGAGCTCGACGGCGGCTGCCATCTGGTGCTCGATCACGTGGAAGGATCCGCGCTGGCCGTAGCCGTTGTAGGAGTCGACGCCGGCGCCCATCACCAGTTCGCCCTTGTGCGCCTGGGAGACGTAGACGTGGACGTGGTTGGACATGACCACCGTCGGGTGGACCGGCTCGTGGAGTTCGGACACCAGGGCCTGGAGCGGGTGGGACTGGATGGGCAGTCGGAAGCCGGCCATTTCCGCCAGGACCGAGCTGTGTCCGGCGGCGCAGAGGCCGACCTTTTCGGTGTGGATGGTGCCGCGGTTGGTCTTGACGCCGACGACGCGGTTGCCGTCCTTGAGGAAGCCGGTGACCTCGCAGTTCTGGATGATGTCCACGCCGAGCTCATCGCATTTGCGGGCGAATGCCCAGGCGACGTGGTCGTGCTTGGCGATGCCGGCGCGCGGCTGGTACGTCGCGCCCATGACGGGGTAGCGGATGTTGTCGTTGATGTTCAGGATGGGGCAGAGTTCCTTGACCTGCTGCGGGTCCAGCCATTCGGCGTCGACGCCGTTGAGCTTGTTGGCCCCGACGCGGCGGATGCTTTCGCGGACGTCGCCCAGGGTGTGGGCCAGGTTCATCACGCCGCGCTGGCTGAACAGGAAGTCGTATTCAAGTTCCTCGGGCAGGATTTCCCACAGCTTCAGGGCGTGCTCGTAGATCGCCGCGCTCTCGTCCCAGAGGTAGTTGGAGCGGATGATCGTCGTGTTCCGGGCCATGTTGCCGCCGGCGAGCCAGCCCTTCTCCAGGATGGCGATGTTGGTCATGCCGTGGTTCTTGGCCAGGTAGTAAGCCGTCGCCAGCCCGTGGCCGCCGCCGCCGACAATCACGGCGTCGTAGGAGGACTTGGGCTCCGGGTTGCGCCAGAGAAATTCCGGGTGCTCCGGAAGCTGTTCCGTGCTCATTGTGCTGCTCCAATCAGTTCTGCCTCAAGCGCCGGGGCCGCCGTCGTCCCGCCAAGGTGGGGGTACAGCGGGAACTTTCCCGCCAGGGCGCTGACGCGGCGGCGGAGGCCGGCGGCGGTTTCGTCGCTGAGTTCGTTGTTGATGGCCGGTGAAGTGAGGGCGGAGGCGATGATGTCCGCCACCTCCGTGAATTCCTGGCCGCCGAAGCCGCGCGTGGCCAGGGCCGGGGTGCCGATCCGCAGCCCGGAGGAGACCATGGGCGGGCGGGGATCGAAGGGAACGGCGTTGCGGTTGACGGTGATGCCGATCTGGTGCAGCCGGTCTTCGGCCTGCTGTCCGTCCAGCTCCGAGTGCCGCAGGTCCACTAGGACCAGGTGCACATCCGTGCCGCCGTTGACCACCGAGATTCCGGCCGCGGCCACGTCATCCTTCAGGAGCCGGGTCGCGAGAAGCCTGGCGCCTTCAAGGGTGCGTTCCTGGCGTTCCTTGAACTCGGCCGACGCCGCGATCTTGAAGGCAACGGCCTTGGCCGCGATCACATGTTCCAGCGGGCCGCCCTGCTGGCCGGGGAAGACGGCGCTGTTGATCTTGCGCGCATACTCCTCCTTGCTCAGGATCACCCCGCCGCGCGGGCCGCCGAGGGTCTTGTGCGTGGTGGTGGTGACGACGTCGGCGTAGGGCACCGGGTTCGGGTGCAGCCCGGCGGCCACGAGGCCGGCGAAGTGGGCCATGTCCACCATGAGGTAAGCGCCCACGAGGTCAGCGATCCGGCGGAACTCCGCGAAATCCAGCTGCCGGGAGTAGGCCGACCAGCCGGCCACGATCATTTTGGGGCGGTGCTCCAGGGCCAGGGCCTCGACCTCGGCCATGTCCACCAGGTGGCTGTGCTCGCTGACGTGGTACGGGACGACGTTGTAGAGCTTGCCGGAGAAGTTGATCTTCATGCCGTGGGTGAGGTGTCCGCCGTGCGCCAGCGAGAGTCCCATGATGGTGTCGCCCGGTTCCAGCAGGGCAAACATGGCGGCGGCATTGGCCTGGGCGCCCGAATGGGGCTGCACGTTCGCCGCTTCCGCGCCGAACAGGGCCTTGACCCGGTCGATGGCCAGCTGTTCGATCACGTCAACGTGCTCGCAGCCGCCGTAGTAGCGCTTCCCCGGGTAGCCCTCGGCGTACTTGTTCGTCAGGACCGAGCCCTGCGCCTCCATGACCGAGGCAGGGGCGAAATTCTCGGAGGCGATCATCTCGAGGGTGGACTGCTGGCGCAGGAGCTCCCTGTCCACGGCTTCCGCCACTTCGATGTCCACTTCTGATAACCGGTGATTCAGCTGCCCAACCATTCGACTGCTCCTTTGAAATACTACTTCTGACTAATTGATATATCAGTGTGTGAACAATGGTATGATGGAACTCACAACAGAGTCAATAGGTCCGCGGCCACGACGGCCGGCCGGGCCGCTGGGGAAAGGGATATCCGTTGAGTGCAGCACACCTCATGCCGGCACCCGAGGAGGGGGAGATCTCCCTGGCCGAGGCGGCCTACCGTCGGCTGCGGGACAAGCTGATCATGCTTGAGATCAAGCCCGGCGCACCGATCAACGACGGCCAGCTTGCCGCAGAGCTCGGAGTGGGCCGGACTCCCGTGCGGGAGGCCATCAAGCGCCTGGAAGTTGACCATCTGGTTGTCTCGTACCCCCGCCGGGGAACGTTCGCCACCATCGTTGACATCACCGAACTGGCGGATGTCTCGGATATCCGCGAGTTACTGGAGCCGCTGGCGGCCCGCCGCGCCGCAACCAACGCCAGCGCAGACATGCGCGCTGAGCTCCGGGAAGTGGCCCGGACCATCTCTGGCATCGACACCAAGCCCCGTGACAAGCGCGAGCTCATGCGCTACGACCTCACCGTCCACCGGCTGATCTACCGCGCCGCGGGCAATCCCCACCTGGAAGACACCCTGATCCGGTACGACAACCTCGCGACGCGCATCTGGTGCCTCGTGCTGGACAAGCTGCCGTCGGTGGAAGGGCACGTCACCGAGCACGTGAAACTGCTGGAGGCCATTGCGGCCGGCGACGCGGACAGCGCCGCCCGGCTCGCGGTGGAGCATGTCCGGAGCTTTGAGCAGGCCGTCCGCAGCGTGCTCTAGCCGCAGAAACTACTCGTTAGTATGAATCATGGCTTCCAACACTGACCCTGAATCCGAGACCGAGCCTGACGGCGGGCAGCACGGCGGCGTCCAGTCTGTGGACCGGGCACTTGCCGTGCTGGAGATCCTGGCCCGGGACGGCCGGGCGGGGGTAAGTGAAATAGCCGAGGAGATGGGCATCCACAAGTCCACCGTGTCGCGGCTGCTCGGCTCGCTGGTGAGCCGGGACATGGTCCATCAGAACAGTGAACGGGGTAAGTACCAGCTGGGCTTCGGCATCCTGCGGCTGGCAAGCTCCATTCCGGGGAGGTTGAGCCTTGTCCGCGAGGGCCGGCCCGTCCTGGAAAGCCTCGCCGAGGAATTCAAGGAAACGGTAAACCTTGCCGTGCTGCGCTCCAACTACGCCGTCAACGTGGACCAGGCCATGGGGCCATCGACGCTGGCCACCTACGACTGGGTGGGCAGCCTGACGCCGCTGCATGCCACCTCCAGCGGCAAGGTCCTGCTGGCGGCGCTCACCGCGGATGAGCGGGACCGGATCCTGAAGGAGACAGGGCTGCCTGCCCGGACACCGCGCACCGTCACCAGCCGCAGCACGCTGGAGCACCAGCTCCTCGACATTTCCCGTGATGGCTACTGCGTCATCCGGGAGGAGTTCGAAATCGGGCTCAACGCCATCGCCGTGCCGGTGTACAACCACATGGGAACGGTGATCGGCGCCGTCAGCATCTCCGGGCCGGCGTTCCGCTTTGATCCGGAGCAGACGCCGGGGCTCCCGGAGGCACTGCAGCAGGCGGGGCTCCAGATCAGCAAGAACATGGGCTACACCCGGCGGTAGCAAAAGGCGGAGCCCGCCGAAACCAGGGTTTCGACGGGCTCCAGCAGCTGGGGCAGGGCTCCATGGCCGGGGATCCCCCAGGGCTCCGTGGCCGGGGTATCCCCAGGTCTCAGGGGCTGGGGGTTATCCCGCCCACCCGGGCCTGGACCCAGTCGTGGAAAGCGCCGATGTGGTGCTCGCTGGGCACCAGGACGCCGCCCTTGGCATAGACCTTGGAGCCCATGGCCGGCTGGCAGCGCTCGCAGGCGTCGAAGTCCTGCTCGTTCACGCGGTGGAAGAGCTCCACCGAGGCGCTGACATCCTTGCCGCTTTCCACGACGCTGGGAAGGTAGAGCCAGTCGCATTCAACAATGGTGTGGTCCGCGGCCATCGGGAACATGCGGTGGATGATCACGTGATCCGGAACCAGGTTCACGAAGACCGTGGGCTTGATCGTCACGGCGTAATAGCGCCGGTCCTGGTCCTCGCCCACACCCGGAATCCGGTCCATCCCTTCCGAGCCGTCGATGGTGAAGCCCTTGATGTCCTCGCCGAATTCGGCGCCGTGGCCCACAAAGTACTGGGCGGCGAGGCCGTCGGCGAATTCAGGCAGCACCTCCGTGAGCTCGGGGTGGATGGTGGCGCAGTGGTAGCACTCCATGAAGTTCTCGATGATGAGCTTCCAGTTGGCCTTAACGTCATACCTGATGCGGCGGCCCAGGCTCAGGTTGGCGATGTCATAGTCCTCCACCGCCTGCAGGTCCCCGAGGCGTTCCTCGATGGCACCCATAACGTCCTCTTCGAACGACGGCGGCTCGTCGGCCAGGCAGACCCAAACGTATCCGAGGTACTCGCGGGTGTGGACCTTGACGAGGCCGTACTCGTCGCGGTCGATATCCGGCATCTTGGTCAGGTTGGGGGCCGCAATGAGCTTGCCTTCGAAGTCGTAGGTCCAGGCGTGATACGGGCACTGGAAGGAGCGCGCAGCTTCGCCCTGCTCCTCCATGCACAGCTTGACCCCCCGGTGCCGGCACACGTTGTAGAAGGCGCGGATGCCGCCTTTGCGGGTGCGGCTGACCAGCACACTCTCGCGGCCCACCTGCGCCGTGCGCCAGGCCCCGGGCTTGTCCAGGTCCGCGGACCGCACAGCGCAGAACCACATCTGCTCGAAAATGCGCTCCTGCTCGGCGCGGAAGATCTCTTCGCTGACGTAGGCCTGGCCCGGGAGGGTGGGGATCAGGCTGGGGGTGAAGACTTCGGTGGTCATTCGTTACTCCTCTGCGGTGACTGACGTCGGGGGGTGAGGTGGTCGGTGGGGTCAGGCGAAACTGGCGGATACTGCCAGTACAGGCCGGGCGGTGCATGCGGGGGCCGCACTGGTTGGGGTGGCGCTCCCTGGGGCAGTGCGTGCTGCCGCAACGCCGGCCGGAGCACCGCTGGCGTGGCCTGCGGTGGCCGGGGTGTCCGCCGGTCGTGCAGCGTTCAGCTGCCGCTTCCACTTGTTGAAGAGGCGCGGTTGGTTGGCGCCAAGGACGGCCACCGGCTCGCCGCCACGGTAGTAGACGGCCAGGAAACTGTGCGCCGCGGGATCTCCGGCCTCGATGGACACCTGATCGGTGTCACGGGCCTGGCCCGCGAACTGGATCCTGACGTTGTACTGGTCGGACCAGAAGTACGGCAGATTCAGCGGCCGGCGGGCGGCTCCGGGATCCAGCAGCGCGGTCACGGCGAGCGACGGGCGCTCCGCGGCGCAGCTCCAGTGCTCCACGCGGCGGTGCCTCCCGGACTCTTCGTCAAGCCAGGCGGCGCAGTCGCCGACGGCCACCACGCCCGGAACATTGGTGCGGCCCATCGGATCGCACAGAACGCCGTCGCCGAGTTCGATCCCGGAGCCGGCGAGCCAGGCAATGTTGGGCACGGCGCCGATGGCCACCAGGACGACATCGGCAGGCAGGTACCGGCCATCCGCCAGCCGCAGCCCGCTGACCACTCCCTCGCCGCTGTAATAGGACTCAACGGTGGCGTCACAAATCAGCTCCACCCCGTTAATTCCATGTAACGCAGCCAGGGTGGCCGCCATCTCCGCCCCCAGCGGACGGCTGAGCGGAACGGTGCCCGTGCAGACGACCGTAACTTCAACGCCAAGGGCGCGGGCGGTGGAGGCCACCTCGGCCCCGATAAACCCGGCGCCTACGATGACGAGCCGCGTTCCGGGCACCAGTTCTGGTGCGAGGTCCTGCGCGTCCTCCAGGGTGCGCAGGGTAAAGACATTTGCCAGCCCGGCAAGTTCCGGCAAGGTCCGGGCGGATGCCCCGGTGGCGATGACGACGCCGTCGGCCTCTATTACGGAGCCGTCGTCGAGGGTGACCCTCCGGGCAGCGGCGTCCAGGCTGCGTGCAGCCCGGCCCAGCAGCCACTCGGCCCGCAGCGGGTCTGCCGCTTCACCCTCACCGGCGCTCTCCAGCAGGAGGTGTCCAGGGGTGATTTTTCCCGCCAGGAAATCCTTGGACAGCGGCGGCCTGTCATAGGGCCGGTGCGCCTCGTCCCCGATAATGACCAGCCTTCCGGCGAAGCCCTGGGCGCGGGCGGAACGGGCGGCCGAGATTCCCGCCAGGGATGCCCCCACTATTGCCAATGTCTGCATGGCTGCCTTCCCGTTACATAAGTGCAACAAATTGCGTATAACGCAACAACTCTCTGTATGCGAAACAGCGTGGCGCATGCCACGGGGGGTGTCAAGGGCCTGGCCCGTCACTAGGCAACCCCTTGACAAGGGCGAGTGACATGTATCACTCTGTTGCGTATTGTGATCGGCGTTGATGATGGCACAACCCGCCGACCGGGCTGAGCCCGTCAACCGGGAAAGAGGTTTATCAGATGCACATCGCCTGCCCACTCGCAGCACTGGCCCCCGGAGACGCCGTCCGGCTCGACACGTCCCCCCCGATCGCCGTGTTCCACACGGAGGACGGTGAGTTGTTCGCCTTGGACGACACCTGCACCCACCAGGACGCGTCCCTCGCCGACGGCTGGGTGGACGGCTGCGAAGTGGAGTGTCCGCTTCATGCTTCCAAGTTCAATCTCCGCACCGGTGAAGTGGACTCGCCGCCGGCCAAGCTGCCTGTGCGGGTCCACAAGGTCTCTGTCGTGGACGGCCAGATCATGGTCGAGGAGTCCAGCGAGACGCCCAACCTTCCACCGGGCCTGAGCATCAACGGTCACGTCTAGGCACCACCAGGCAGTACTCCGCTACAAGCCGAGAGGTGAAGTTTTTGACCCTTCAACTGAGTAACGAGCTGCAGGAACGCCCCCGTTCCGCGGCCCCCGCCGGGCAGCCCCGGGCGGCATCCGGGCAGCAGGCGACACCGTTCGTCCTCACCGTGGCCTGTCCCGAACGCAGTGGAATCGTCCATGCGGTGTCCAGCTTCCTGGCGATGCGCGGTTTCGACATCGCCGAACACCAGCAGTTTGACGACCACGTCAGCAACACGCTCTTTCTGCGCACCGCCTTCACTGCAACCGCGGCCGGCGGCGCCAGCAGCATCGATCCGGACAGCACGTCAGGTTCCCTGTCCGCCGACTTCGCCGAAATCGCCGGCGAATTCGGCATGTCCTACACCTTCCACGACGACCGGCCGCAACGCATCCTGGTGATGGTCTCCAAGTTCGGCCACTGCCTCAATGACCTGATTTTCCGCTGGCGCGCCGGGAGCCTGGGCGCGGACATCGCCGCCGTCGTCTCCAACCACGAGGACCTGCGCCCGATGGCGGAAGCCGCAGGACTTCCCTTCATCCACGTGCCGGTAACCGCAGCCACCAAAGCCCAGGCGGAGTCCCGGCTGCTGGAACTCGTGGACGACTACGAGGCGGACGTCGTGGTCCTGGCACGGTATATGCAGGTACTCTCCGACGGCCTCTGCGGGGAACTCAACGGCCGGGCCATCAACATCCACCATTCCTTCCTGCCCGGGTTCAAGGGCGCCAAGCCTTACCACCAGGCCTACGAACGCGGCGTCAAGCTTGTCGGGGCCACTGCGCACTACGTCACGGGCGACCTCGACGAAGGCCCCATCATCGAGCAGGAAGTTTTCCGGGTGGACCACAGCGTTGACCCGGAATCCCTGGTGACGGCCGGGCGCGACGCCGAAGCCATCGCCCTGTCCCGAGCGGTGAAATGGCACTGCCAGCACCGCGTCCTCCTCAACGGCTGCCGGACCGTCGTCTTCCGCTAGAGCCACATCGCGGGCCCCGAGCGGGCCCCTTCACGCACGCAGCACGTCACGAACAGGAGCTCCCGTATGAGCGCTACACCCCGCGTCGTTATCATCGGTGCCGGCATAGTCGGTGCGAATCTGGCGGACGAACTG
>DASWAW010000331.1:0-6817 GCA_036390955.1 Arthrobacter sp. | reverse complement strand
CTCAGCCTCGGCCGGCTTTTCAGCCTTCTCAGCCTTGGCTGCGGACTTCTTGGACTTCTTTTCTTCCTTGGCTTCCACAACCGGTGCGGCAACCTCGGCACGAATGCCCAGCTCGCGCTCACGGAGAACGGTGTAGATGCGTGCGATGTCCTTCTTTACCGCGCGCAGACGACCGTGGTTCTCCAGCTGTCCGGTGGCGGACTGGAAACGCAGGTTGAACAGCTCTTCCTTGGCCTTACGGAGTTCTTCAACGAGTCGCTCGTTGTCGAAACCGTCCAGCTGTGCGGATGCAAGTTCCTTGGATCCTACTGCCATTTCTACTCACCACCTTCGCGACGCACAATGCGTGCCTTCAACGGCAGCTTGTGGATTGCCAGGCGCAGTGCCTCGCGAGCTACCTCTTCACTGACACCGGAGAGTTCGAAGAGAACCCGGCCCGGCTTGACGTTTGAGACCCACCATTCCGGAGAACCCTTACCGGAACCCATACGGGTTTCAGCAGGCTTCTTCGTCAGCGGACGGTCCGGGTAAATGTTGATCCAGACCTTGCCGCCACGCTTGATGTGGCGGGTCATCGCGATACGGGCGGATTCGATCTGACGGTTCGTGACGTATGCCGGGCTCAGAGCCTGGATGCCCCACTCACCGAAGGAGACCTTGGTGCCGCCCGTAGCAGCGCCGGAACGACCCGGGTGGTGCTGCTTACGGTGCTTGACTCGACGTGGGATAAGCATTTAAGCCTGTCCTCCTTCTACTGCCGGTGCAGCTGCCTCAACCGCAGGAGCTTCAGCAGCAGGTGCTGCTTCGGCTGCCGGGCGGTCGGTACGACGACGGCGGTCACCACGGTCAGCGCCACCCGGGCGGCCCGGGCGGTCGCTGGCACCACGGCCGCGGGACGGAGCAGCAGCTGCCTGCTGAGCCAGTTCCTTGGCGGTGATGTCACCCTTGTAGATCCAGACCTTCACGCCGATGCGGCCGAAAGTGGTCTTGGCCTCGTAGAAGCCGTAGTCGATGTTCGCGCGGAGGGTGTGCAGGGGCACACGGCCTTCGCGGTAGAACTCCGAGCGGGACATTTCTGCGCCGCCCAGTCGACCCGAGCAGGCGATACGGATGCCCTTGGCACCTGCACGCTGCGCGGACTGCATGGCCTTCTTCATCGCACGGCGGAAAGCCACGCGGGAAGTCAGCTGCTCAGCAACGCCCTGGGCAACAAGCTGCGCTTCCATCTCGGGGTTCTTGACCTCGAGGATGTTCAGCTGAACCTGCTTGCCGGTGAGCTTTTCGAGCTCGCCGCGGATGCGGTCTGCTTCTGCACCGCGGCGGCCGATAACGATGCCCGGACGTGCCGTGTGGATATCCACACGGACACGGTCGCGGGTGCGCTCGATTTCAACCTTGGCGATGCCGGCGCGCTCCATGCCCGTGGACATGAGCTGGCGGATACGGATGTCTTCGCGAACGAAGTCCTTGTACCGCTGGCCGGGCTTGGTGCTGTCAGCAAACCAGTGCGATACGTGATCGGTGGTGATGCCGAGTCGGAACCCGTGCGGGTTAACTTTCTGTCCCACTTAGCGAGCCTCCTCTTTCTCCGGGGTAGCGACTACCACGGTGATGTGGCTCGTGCGCTTCTTGATCTGAAATGCACGACCCTGGGCTCGCGGCTGAAACCGCTTCATGGTCGGGCCTTCATCAACATACATTTCGCTGATGATGAGGTCACCCTCGTCAAACGCCACGCCGTCGCGGTCCGCGAGGACCCGGGCGTTGGAGATTGCCGACTGAACTACCTTGAATACCGGCTCCGAAGCTGCCTGGGGGGCAAACTTCAGAATTGCCAGAGCCTCATTCGCTTGCTTACCACGAACAAGGTTGACGACGCGCCGGGCCTTCATAGGCGTTACGCGGATGTGACGCGCAATTGCCTTGGCTTCCATTGCTTTCCTTCTCTCGTCTTTGACGTAAGTGCAGGCGCCTAGCGGCGCTTGCCCTTACGGTCGTCCTTGACATGGCCGCGGAATGTCCGCGTGGGAGCGAATTCGCCGAGCTTGTGCCCGACCATCGACTCAGTGACAAACACGGGGATGTGCTTGCGTCCGTCGTGTACGGCGATCGTGTGGCCGAGCATGTCGGGGACGATCATCGAGCGGCGGGACCAGGTCTTGATGACGTTCTTGGTGCCCTTTTCGTTTTCCCTGGCTACCTTTACAAAGAGGTGCTGGTCAACGAAAGGACCTTTTTTCAGGCTGCGTGGCATGTGTCCAGGCTCCTATCGCTTGTTCTTGCCAGTACGACGGCGACGAACAATAAGCTTGTCGCTCTCTTTGTTGGGACGGCGGGTGCGGCCTTCGCGCTTACCGTTCGGGTTGACGGGGTGACGTCCACCGGACGTCTTACCCTCGCCACCACCGTGGGGGTGGTCAACCGGGTTCATGGCGACACCACGGACGGTCGGGCGAACGCCCTTCCAGCGCATGCGGCCGGCCTTACCCCAGTTGATGTTCGACTGCTCGGCGTTGCCGACCTCGCCGACGGTTGCGCGGCAGCGCACGTCAACGTTGCGGATTTCGCCGGAAGGCAGACGCAGCTGGGCGAAGCGGCCTTCCTTAGCAACGAGCTGGATCGATGCGCCGGCGGAGCGGCCCATCTTGGCGCCGCCACCCGGACGCAGTTCGACTGCGTGGATAACGGTACCGACCGGGATGTTGCGCAGCGGAAGGTTGTTGCCGGGCTTGATGTCAGCGTCGGCTCCTGCTTCTACCGTGTCACCCTGGGCCAGCTTGTTCGGGGCAATGATGTACCGCTTGGTGCCATCAATGTAGTGAAGGAGTGCGATGCGAGCCGTGCGGTTCGGGTCGTACTCGATTTCGGCAACGCGGGCGTTGACGCCGTCTTTGTCGTGGCGACGGAAGTCGATCAGACGGTACTGGCGCTTGTGGCCACCACCCTTGTGACGGGTCGTGATCTTGCCGGTGTTGTTACGTCCACCCTTTTTCGGGAGGGGACGAACCAACGACTTTTCCGGCGTCGACCGCGTGATTTCAGTGAAGTCCGCTACGCTCGAGCCGCGACGGCCCGGGGTAGTCGGCTTATATTTACGGATTCCCATAATTTAATTTCCTCGTTAAAGTGGTCTCCGCTACGAGAGCGGACCGCCGAAGATGTCGATCGTGCCTTCTTTGAGGCTCACAATTGCACGCTTGGTGTTCTTGCGAGTACCCCATCCGAATTTGGTCCGCTTGCGCTTACCGGCACGGTTGATGGTGTTGATCGAGTCGACCTTGACGGAGAAGATTTTCTCCACGGCCAGCTTGATCTCGGTCTTGTTCGAGCGGGGGTCCACCAGGAAGGTGTACTTTCCCTCATCGATCAGGCCGTAGCTCTTTTCCGAGACGACGGGTGCAAGCACGACGTCGCGCGGGTCCTTGAGGGTGGCTGCACTCACTTGGCATCCTCCTGGTTCTTTGCCACTGCCCGGTCAGCAACGAATGCTTCGTAGGCAGCCTTGGTGAAGACAACGTCATCGGAGACGAGAACGTCGTAGGTGTTCAGCTGGTCTGCGTACAGAACGTGAACATCAGTGAGGTTGCGCACGGAGAGTGCAGCAACATCGTTGGCGCGCTCGATGACGACGAGCAGGTTCTTGCGCTCGGAGACACCTCGCAGAGTTGCCAGTGCGGCGCTGGAGGACGGCTTGGTGCCGGCTACCAGTTCAGCGACAACGTGGATGCGGCCGTTACGGGCGCGGTCAGAGAGAGCGCCGCGCAGTGCAGCAGCAATCATCTTCTTGGGGGTGCGCTGGCTGTAGTCACGCGGCGTGGGGCCGTGGACAACGCCACCACCGGTCATGTGAGGAGCACGGATTGAACCCTGACGGGCGCGGCCGGTGCCCTTCTGCTTGAACGGCTTGCGACCGGCACCGGAAACTTCGGCGCGGGTCTTGGTCTTGTGGGTACCCTGGCGAGCAGCAGCGAGCTGGGCAACGACGACCTGGTGCAGCAGCGGCACGTTGGTCTGTACGTCGAAGATCTCTGCAGGCAGGTCAACCTTGACAGTGCTAGTCATTGAACTAGGCTCCCTTCACGGCGGTGCGTACGAGTACGACCTGGCCGCGGGCGCCGGGGACGGCGCCCTTGATCAGGAGCAGCGACTTCTCGACGTCAACCGCGTGGACCGTGAGGTTCAGCGTGGTGTGACGAACGGCGCCCATGCGGCCGGCCATTTTCATGCCCTTGAAGACGCGGCTCGGGGTGGATGCGCCACCGATTGAACCGGGCTTACGGTGGTTCTTGTGTGCACCGTGGGAAGCACCAACGCCGTGGAAGCCGTGACGCTTCATAACACCGGCGAAGCCCTTACCCTTGGTGGTGCCAACGACGTCGATCTTCTGGCCGGCTTCGAAGAGCTCAACAGAAAGCTCCTGGCCCAGCTCGTAAGAGTCAGCATCTGCAGTGCGCAGTTCGACGACGTGGCGGCGAGGCGTGACGCCTGCCTTTTCAAAGTGACCAGCCAGCGGCTTGGTGACCTTGCGGGGATCGATCTGGCCGTAGCCGATCTGAACGGCGACATAGCCATCAGTGGCTGCATTGCGCAGCTGCGTGATGACGTTTGAGTCTGCCTGGACCACAGTGACGGGGATGAGCTTGTTGTTCTCGTCCCAGACCTGGGTCATGCCGAGCTTCGTGCCCAGCAGGCCCTTTACGTTACGGGTTGCGGTCATAGTCTCTCAGCACCTCCCTACAGCTTGATTTCGATGTTCACGTCGGCCGGCAGGTCGAGACGCATAAGCGAGTCAACAGCCTTCGGCGTGGGGTCGATGATGTCGATCAGACGCTTGTGAGTACGCATTTCGAAGTGCTCACGGCTGTCCTTGTACTTGTGCGGAGAGCGGATGACGCAGTAAATGTTCTTCTCCGTCGGCAGCGGCACAGGGCCAACTACCGTGGCGCCTGCGCGCGTGACCGTCTCAACGATCTTCCGTGCTGAAGAGTCAATGACCTCGTGGTCGTATGACTTCAGCCGGATGCGGATTTTTTGTCCCGCCATGTCGCCTGACTCTCTTTCGTTGGTGCTGCTCCAGTGAGGGCTGCTCTGTTTACTTGCATGTTGCATGTGGCTGCCGAAGCAATTGAAGTCGTAACTACCACCCGCCGCACAAGCTGAATCCGGACAAATCCGGGTTCCTCAACCTGCCGGCGTAACCGACCCCCGCGGTCGGGCGTGTCGCGCTTTTCACGCGTACTCGTCCGCAGTTCCATGGGGCGTGGGTTATGTTTGGTCTCCCACCTGGACCCTGACACCCGGCATTATCCGGATCGGGACGCGAAGGAGCGCTTGAACAACTCATCTAGTATGCCGGAATTACCGGGCAGAAGCGAATCGACCGCGGGCCCGGGGAGTGCCGTTGACGGGCCGGATCACGGGGCCGGGGCATGGGCGACGGCGGGAGCGGACTCCCGCTCATTGCCTTAGGCAGGCACCGTGGGCATGATGGGGGCATGACTGTGCAGGATTCCGTTGCAGTTCAGGCCCTCGCCGCGCGCCTGGGCCCGGATTTCCAGCTGGGGGTCGCCTCGGCTGCCTTCCAGATCGAAGGCTCTCTCGCGGCCGGCGGCCGGGGGCCCTCCGGCTGGGACGCCTTTGTCCAGAAACCCGGGAGCATCCGGGACGGCCACTCCCCCGCCGTCGCCTGCGACCACTACAACCGGTCACCGGAAGATGTCGAACTGATGCGCGCGCTCGGCATCGACTCCTACCGCTTCTCCATCTCCTGGCCGCGCATCCAGCCTGACGGCACGGGGCCGTTCAACAGCGAGGGATTCGACTTCTACGACCGGCTCATCGACCAGCTGCTCGAGGCCGGCATCTCACCGATGGCAACCCTGTACCACTGGGATACCCCGCTGCCGCTGGAACACCGCGGCGGCTGGTTGAACCGTGCCACCGCGGAACGGTTCGCCGAGTACAGCGCGGCCGCCGGCCACCGCTTCGGCGACCGCGTCGCGCAGTGGGTGACCCTTAACGAACCGGTGTCCGTCACGCTCAACGGCTATGCCCTGGGGGTCCACGCCCCCGGCCATGACCTGCTCTTCGACGCGCTGCCCGCCGTCCACCACCAGCTGCTGGGCCATGGCCTCGCCGTGCAGGCGTTGCGCGCGGAGGGAGTTACCGGCGCCGTGGGCGTCACCAACCTGCATTCCCCGGTCCGGCCAGCGACCCGCTCGGTGACGGACCGGCTACTGGCCGGGATGTTCGACCTCGTGCTGAACCAGGTCTATGCGGATCCGATCCTGCTGGGCCGGTACCCGAAAGTGCCGCTGATCGCCAAGCCCTGGTTCCGGTCACTGGGGAAGATCTCCGACGCCGACCTGCGTGCCATCCACCAGCCCCTCGATTTCTACGGCCTGAACTACTACTACCCCGTGAAGGTCGCGACCGGACGCGGCCAGGGCCAAAGCCCTGTCGGCAATGTCGACGCCATGCTGAAGATGCCGTTCCACCTGCCGGCGTTCCCGGAATACGCGACCACCGGCTTCGGCTGGCCAGTGGCACCGGACCATCTGGGACCGCTGCTCCGGGAGCTGAAGGACAGGTACGGCGCGGCACTGCCCCCGCTGTACATCACCGAGAGCGGCGCCAGTTTCCCCGAACCGGACCATGTGTCGGGCCCCATCGCGGATGCGGACCGGATCAGCTACATCGCATCCCACCTGGGTCATGCCCTGGACGCCACGGCGCCCGGCGGCATCGCCGAGGACGTTGAGCTGCTGGGCTATTACGTGTGGACCCTGATGGACAACTTTGAATGGGCGGCCGGCTA
>DASWAW010000330.1:0-4965 GCA_036390955.1 Arthrobacter sp. | reverse complement strand
CCCAGGATGTACAGCGGCACGTCGGTGCCCTTGCCGGGGGTGGCCTCCACGCCCGGGATGCGGGTGGGGCCGCTCAGGTAGCCCTGGAGTTCCAGCACGTCCTGGGGGAAGCTGTCCGCGGACATCGGGTCGCGGCGCAGGGCCCGCAACGTGTTCTGGTCGCTGCCGGGCGCACGGCCCAGACCCAGGTCGATCCGGCCCGGGTGCAGGGTCTCGAGGGTGCCGAACTGCTCGGCAATGGTCAGCGGCGAGTGGTTGGGCAGCATCACGCCGCCGGCGCCGAGCCGGATGCTCTCGGTCTGGGCGGCGATGTGGGCGATCAGCACGCTGGTGGCCGAGGAGGCGATGGCGGACATGTTGTGGTGCTCGGCGTACCAGACCCGGCGGTAACCGAGCTTCTCGGCGAGCTGCGCCATGGCCACGCTTCCCGCGAAGCTTTCTGCCGCCGTCTGGCCCTTGCCGATGGTTGCCAGGTCAAGGATGGAAAGCGGAACAGTCACGGAAATGCCGGCCTTTCGTAGCGGGAAGTCTCAGGTGCCGCCCCGGATCCCGGCACGCGCACACTGTGGACAACGACGCCGGGCTCCGGGTTATTTCTGCTTCCGTTGTGGCGCACCCCATGCCGTTGCCGGCTCACGGCTCACGGCTCACGGCTCACGGCTCACGGCTCACGGCTCACGGGCAGGGATAGTTGTAGTCCAGCCCGGCGGAGACGTACTGGGTCAGGGCGACGCGGCCGCCGGGGGTGAGGGCCGGCGAGGAGCAGTTGGATTTGGCACCTGCCAGGGACCGGGCACCCGCGAGCCAGCTCGGCAGGCCGGCGAGCGGGCTGCTCGCCGGGACCGTGCCGGCGATCTGTCCCCACTGGTAGCCGGTGGAATAGAGGCCGACCGTCGCGTTGATGCTCTTGAAGTAGGCGGCCATCCCTTCCAGGTCGGCGACGTTGGCGGCCTTGTCCGGCTGCCAGCTGTTTCCGGTCTCGACGTCCAGCCACCACAGGTAGTTCTGCGGATTCTCGATCCCCCGGGCCGTGGCGTCGTCGTAGGCTTTCGCGTAGCCGTACATGTAGGAGCAGGCTTTGACGTCGTCCGGGTCGCTGCTGCAGTCCCCGTATGGGTTGGCAACGTCAGCGCCGCCGTAATGGTTTGAGGTGGGCCACCAGGAGCCCTGCAGGCCCGGGTTGGCCGTATTAACGTAGAGCGCGACCCGCGGCTGGGCCGTGAGCGCCGGGCTCTGGGCAGTGTTTGCCCAGGCGAGTTGGGATGCGAGGCACGGGTTGGTGGTATTGGCGAGGCCATTGTTCACCCCGACGATGGCGAACGCCGGCTGTTTCGGCAGGGTTTTTCCGCACTGGGGCCAGGAAACGTCGATGCCGACCGGCTCGGACGTCCGTGGCGGGGCAGCGGAGGCCGGCCCGGCGCCCAGCAGGACAAGGCCAAGCGTGATGGCGGCGGAAGCTAGCTTCGTCAATACCCGGATGGCCATGCCCCAGCCTACTTCGGGGACCCTCCCGGGCCACGGAAACCCGCCGCGCGAGTCGGCCAACGGAATACTCAGCTGGCTTAGGGAGTTGCCGCCCCTATGAGCCATGACAACTCACAGCATCCGGAAATAGCCGCCACGATCAGCCTCAAGGACCTGGGAACCGTCCACCGCCTGGGATTCGGCGCCATGCGCATTGTCGGGGACGGCGTGTGGGGCGAGCCGGCGGACCGCAGTGCCGCCATCGCCGTCGTCCGCCGCGCGGTCGAACTCGGCGTCGACTTCATTGACACCGCCGATTCGTACGGACCGAACGTCAGCGAGGAGATCCTGGCCGAGGCCCTGCACCCCTACAAGGACGGGCTGCGGATCGCCACCAAGGTCGGGTTCACCCGCACCGGTCCCAACGAGTGGGTCCCGCTGGGCCGTGCGGAATACCTCCGCCAGCAGACCGAGCTGAGCCTGCGCAAGCTCAAGGTCGACTCGCTCGACCTGCTGCAGCTGCACCGGATCGACCCCAAAGTGGATCCGGAGGAGCAGTTCACCGTGCTTCGCGACCTCCAGAAGGAGGGCAAAGTGAAGGCGCTGGGCCTCTCCCAGGTCAGCGTCGCCGAACTCGAGGAAGCCGGGAAGTACTTCACCGTCTCCACCGTCCAGAACCGCTACAACCTCACTGACCGCAGCTCCGAAGACGTGCTCAACTACGCCGAGGCCAACGGCATCGGCTTTATCCCCTGGGCACCGATCTCCGCCGGCGAGCTGGCCCGGCCCGGCGGCCCGCTGGATGAGGCCGCCAAACGGCTCGGCGCCACCACCTCGCAGGTGGCCCTCGCCTGGCTGCTGCGCCGCTCCCCCGCCATCATGCCGATCCCCGGCACCGCCTCGGTCACACACCTCGAGGAGAACCTGGCCGCTGCCGGCGTCGTCCTGGATGATGCCACGTACGCCGAACTCGAATCCGCCCACTGATCCCTTTTACTTTCAACGCCGGCCGCGTGGCCGGCAGAACAGGAGCCTGACATGGCTAACATCCTGATGGTCGTTTCCGCCGCCGATTCCCTCACCATGCGCGACGGCAGCGAACACCCCACCGGCTACTGGGCCGAGGAACTGGTGGTCTCCCACCAGACCCTCCTCAACGCCGGACACACCGTCCACATCGCCACCCCCGGCGGCGCGAAGCCCACCGTCGACGAGGTCAGCCTCGCCCCGGAGTCCGCCGGCGGCCAGGACCGCGCCGACAGCTTCCGGCAGTACATTTCCGGGCTCGACGCCGAGCTGTCCGCGCCGCTGGCACTGGCCGACGTCGAGCCCTCCGGCTATGACGCCATCGTGCTGCCCGGCGGGCACGGCCCGATGACCGACCTCTACCGGGACGCCGACCTCGGCAAGCTCCTGGTCGCCGCGAACACGGCCGGTAAGGTCATCGCCCCGTTCTGCCACGGCCCGGCCGGCCTGCTGAGCGCCACCGACGACGCGGGGAACTTCGCCTTCGCGGGACGCCGCCTCACCGTTTTCACCAACGAGGAGGAGCTCAACGGCGGCACCGGCCCGAACACGCCGTGGTTCGTGGAGGACGTGCTGACGGAGAAGGGCGCGGTCGTCGAGAACGCCGCAGCCTGGACCTCGCACGTGGTCCGCGACCGCAACCTCATCAGCGGCCAGAACCCGCAGTCCAGCGAGGACGTGGCGAAGGAAGTCCTGAAGGCCCTCGCCGAATAGCAGAGCCGGTGTGACACCTGCCGAAGCCGGGTCCGGGGCCGCCGGACCCGGCTAAGCTGTCGGCATGGCCATCAAATCCACAGCAGACAAAGTCGCCACCATCCAGAAGGGGTACACCCTCGAGGGGCCCACGATCGAGCTCGGCGCTGCGATCATCGACGGCGAAGTCCACAAGGATGCCCCCGTCCGGCTGCCGCTCTCCATGATGAACCGGCACGGCCTGGTGGCCGGCGCAACGGGCACGGGTAAGACTGTCACGCTGCACATGATGGCGGAGCAGCTCTCCACTGCCGGGGTCCCGGTGTTCCTGGCGGACATCAAGGGCGACCTCTCCGGGCTGGCCACGGCCGCCACCGGCAGCGAGAAACTGCTGGCCCGCACGGACGGTATCGGCCAGTCCTGGTCCGGCAAGACGTTTCCGGTGGAGTTCCTGGCCCTGGGCGGCGACGGCCACGGCATCCCGGTCCGCGCCACCATCACCTCCTTCGGCCCCATCCTGCTCTCCCGCATCATGGAACTCAACGACACGCAGGAATCGAGCCTGCAGCTGGTCTTCCACTTCGCGGACAAGAACGGCCTTGAGCTGATCGATTTGAAGGACCTGCGCGCGGTCATCCAGTTCCTCACCTCCAAGGACGGCAAGGACGAACTGGAGGAACTCGGCGGGCTGTCCAAGGCCACCGCCGGCGTCATCCTGCGTGAACTCATCACCCTCGAGGCGCAGGGCATGGAGAAGTTCTTCGGCGAACCCGAGTTCGACACCGCCGAACTGATGCGTACAGCCCCGGACGGGCGCGGCGTCATCACCTGCCTGGAGCTGCCCACCCTGCAGACCAAGCCGATGCTGTTCTCCACTTTCCTGATGTGGCTGCTGGCCGACCTTTTCGAAGACCTGCCCGAGGCCGGGGACCTGGACAAGCCGAAGCTGGTGTTCTTCCTGGACGAGGCCCACCTGCTGTTCAACGGCGCCTCGAAGGCATTCCTGGACGCCATCACCACCACAGTGCGGCTGATCCGGTCCAAGGGTGTCGGCATCTTCTTCGTCACCCAGACCCCCAAGGATGTCCCCGCCGAGGTGCTGGGGCAGCTCGCCAACAGGGTGCAGCACGCCCTCCGGGCCTATACGCCCGAGGACGCCAAGGCGCTCAAAGCCACTGTCTCCACCTTCCCGATGAGCGACTACGACCTTGAGGAAACGCTCACGTCCGCCGGGATCGGCGAAGCTGTCATCACCGTCATGAACGAGAAGGGCGCCCCGACGCCGGTGGCGCTCACCCGCCTGCGCGCCCCGGAATCCGTCATGGGCCCCAGCGCCGACGCCCTGATCGCCAGCACCGTGGCCGGCTCGGCGCTGTTGCCCAAGTACGGCACGGCCGTCGACAACGTCTCCGCCTTCGAGAAGATCTCCGGGAAGGCTTCGGCGGACACGGGCGCGGCAGCTCCGGCCGCGGCGGCTCCGGGCGGCGGCACCTCCGACGTCGACGCCGAAGCGCGGCGCATCGAGGAGGAAATCCTGGGCCGCCCCAGCAGCCGGCCCGTTCCGGCGCCCGACCGTCAGGAACCCGAGCGGCAGGCACCCGAGCGCCAGGCACCACGGCAGTCCCAGCGGCCGCCAGCGGACGACGGCGGCCTGGCCGGGGCCCTTGGCGGCGCCCTGGGCGGGGGACTGAAGAGCATGGCCCGGTCACTGGGAACCCAGCTCGGACGCGAACTGCTGCGCGGGGTCTTCGGCACCGCCCCCAAGCGCCGCCGCCGTTAGGC
>DASWAW010000329.1:0-1794 GCA_036390955.1 Arthrobacter sp. | reverse complement strand
GGCCGTCTGCAGCTTCCTGTCCATCGGCCCCATCGCCTGGTCCTTCCCGACGGCGTTCCTCACCGGAACGGCCGCCGCCGCAGGCATTGGCCTGATCAACTCCCTCGGCAACCTGGGCGGCTTTGTCGCCCCGATCCTGCGGACCTCGGTCAACCAGATGACGGCCTCCGACACGGGGACCATGGGTGTCTACGCGCTGGGTGTTTTGCCCTTCCTGGCCGCGGCGATGATGTTCGCCACCAAGCGGTTCAAGAACAAGGCGGACGAGCTGCTGGAGCAGCAGCCCTCCGTCCCGACCGGCGCACCCGGATCCAAGTAGAAAGCAACACCAATGCAGCAGCACCACCCCGGCCAGATGACCAGCGGCAGCATCCTGGTCGGTGTCAGCACCAAGATGTACCTGGGCTACCAGGACAGCCTGGACTGGCTGGGGCAGCTGCGCCGTGAAGTGGACACCCGCCCGGCCCTCGCGGCCGGGCGGGTTGTCCCGTTTGTCATTCCGTCGTTCCCCGTCCTGCCCGCCGCCGCCGGGCTGCTGGCCGGTTCGCCGCTGCTGCTCGGCGCCCAGAACTGCGGCTGGGCCGACGGCCCGTGGACCGGCGAAGTGGCCCCGTCCATGCTCGCGGAGCTCGGTGTCCGGCTCGTGGAAATCGGCCACGCCGAGCGCCGGCGGCACTTCGGCGAAGACGAGGCCATGATTGCACGCAAGGTCCGGGCGGCGGACGACGCAGGGCTCACGCCGCTGCTGTGCGTCGGCGAGCCCGACCAGGACGATCCTGCTGCCGCCGCTGACTTTGTGCACCGCCAGATCCGCTCGGCCGTCGAGGACGACTGGGACCTCGCCGCGGGGCTCGTCATCGCCTACGAACCCGTCTGGGCCATCGGCGCTGCCGAGCCCGCCGCCGCCGGGTACGTGTCCGACGTCGTCCGGCAGCTCCGGGGGCAGCTCGCGGCTTCCGGGCTCGACGACCTGCCCGTCATCTACGGCGGATCGGCCAAGCCCGGGCTGCTGCCGATGCTCGACGGCGTCTCCGGGCTCTTCCTCGGCCGGTTCGCCCACAACCCGGCCAACTTCGGCGCCGTCCTGGACGAAGCGCTCCTGCTGGCCGGGGGCATCACAGAGACGGGCGCGGCGGCGTCAGCCCCCGCCTGAGCGGCCCGCCGTGGCCTGCAGCGTCAGGACCGCCGCGGGCACGCCCACCGCTGGACATGTCCCCCCGCGGCCGCGGCCAGTGGGCAGAATGCCATGGTGCCCACTGCCCGGGTCTAAGACCGGGCATGTCCCGCGCTCACGCGAGCCAAGAGCGGGCATGTCCCGCGCTCACGCGCGCCGAGAACGGGCATGTCCTACTGGCTGGCAACAGAGCGCTGGCACAGTCCGATGAACCCGCCCAGCTGCTCTAGGCCCTCGGGGTGGACGGGGAGGTAGTTGGTCAGCCCGGGGGCCCGGACCACAACGGCGCGCCACTGTCCGCGGGACACCGCCACGTTGATCCGGTTGCGGGAGAGCAGGAACTCCATGCCCCGCGGCGCCTCGGCCACCGCCGAACAGGCCATGGACACGATCACCACGGCGGCTTCCTGGCCCTGGAACTTGTCCACCGTTCCCACCCGGACGCCGCCCAGGCGCGCGTCATCCAGGGCGTCGCGGATGACGTTGACCTGGGCGTTGTAGGCGGCGACCACCAGGATGTCGGCGGCGTCGAGCGGCCGGGTGCCCTGCTCCGAGTGCCAGCTCAGCCCCAAGTGGCGCCGCACCTGCCGGACGACCTCGGCGGCCTCCTCGGCCGACGA